>JANODW010000649.1:0-4800 GCA_031412875.1 Pirellula sp.
GAAGTGGTTGGATTCGAAAGGTTTCCCTGCCACAATTTGATTGCAGAAGTGCTCGGCAAAGACCAACCCAAAGAGATCCTGATCCTAGGCGCACACTACGATACATTCCAAGGAACACCCGGGGCCAACGACAACGGTTCGGGCGTTGCCGCATTGGTCGAAATCGCCTACCAGTTGCAACGCAAGCAGTTCCCAAAAACAGTTCGATTGGTGTTCTTTGCCAATGAAGAGCCACCGTTTTTCCAAAGAGACGGATTTATGGGCTCATGGATTTATGCAAAAGCGTGCAAGCAAAGGGGAGACAATCTTCGGCTGGTCATGAGCCTTGAAACCATGGGATACTACACCGATGCGGCCGATAGCCAAAGGTATCCACCTCTATTGGCAGCCATGTATCCCAGTACCGGAAATTTCATCGGCCTGGTTTCGGACGTCAAGTCGAGACCCATGTTGCTAGAAGTCCAAAAGAATCTTCGCAAGCACTGCGAGGTCGACGTGCAGATCGGATCTTTGCCCGGCGAATTGCAGGGCGTCGGTTGGTCCGACCATTGGTCGTTTTGGCAGGAGGGATACATGGGGCTGATGGTTACCGACACCGCGCTATTTCGATACCCCCACTACCACTTGCCATCGGATACAGTCGATAAGATCGAGTTCTCGCGATTTTCCAAAGTAGTCGATGGTCTCTCGAAAATGGTTGAGGAGTTGGCTAAGTAAAAGGCATCACGTTTTGGCAAGCAATTGCGGTATGTCCGAGGCGGTGCCGGGCTTGAGGTTGTCCGTTTTCATCTTGACGCAACCGTTGCATCTTTGCTAAATACCCATGTCTATTTTGCTTTCTTTCAATTGCTTTCGTCGTAGCGGATAGCCGAGTCCATGGGTCGTTCCGAGTTTTAAATGGAGTTTTAAGATGGGGATTTGCAAGACCACGATTTTAGGTGTTAGTTTGGCTTTCTTGGTTTGCAGCCAAGGTGCGTTTGGGCAATCGCCCACGCTTGCCAAGCGACCGGCCCAGAGCGCACCTACCACCCCTGCGCAGGGCAAACGCACCGATGCAAAGGGGGCCACTGCAGAAACTGAAAAAGCGACCAATGCGACCGCGCCTCTGCGCATAGTCGAGCGGAAGGAGTTGACCGAAACCCCATCTCCGCTGGGTGGCGAGGAGTATCTTTTCCGATACAAATTGGAACCTGGATTGATCATCTCGAGCGAAGTCACGCACTTGGCAAAGACCATCACGAAAATAGACGCTGCAGAACAAAACTCGGATTCGAGAACTGTTTCCCAGAAGATTTGGGAGGTAACCAAGGTTGCCGAGGGCGAAACCACCTTTGAGTACAAGATTCTCGAAATCGATATGTCGCAGCGGATTGGAGCCGAGTCGGAAATTCGGTACAGTTCCAAGAGCGGCCAAGCTCCTGAGGTACAGTTCAAAGCGGCCGCCGACTCGGTGGGCCGTGTCATTTCTACGGTGACGATCGACGAACAAGGGATGATTATTGCTCGGAGCGATGAGACCAATCCACCCAATTTGGGAATGGGGGACATCACGCTGCCTGTTCCGAAAAAGCCGATCGCGGTCGGTGCAACGTGGGAGATTCCTCGCGAGATACGAATCCGTCGCGAAGATGGAACGGTGAAGACAGTGCGGTTCCGCGAGCTATTCAAACTTGAAAAAGTGAGCGCCGGTGTTGCGACGATCGCGGTGCGAAGCGAAATGTTGACGGCGATTTCTGAGCCCAAGGAAGAGGCGCAAGTGCTCCAGCAATTGAGCAATGGTACGATCAAGTTCGATCTGGATGCCGGCAGGATGATTTCCAAAGAACTGGGATGGGATAAAGTGGTTGTGGGGTTCTCGGGTGCCGGCAGCGTTATGGACTACTCTGCTAGGTTAGAGGAGCAAGTTCTCAAAGCGGAAGTCAAAGGGCGCGTCGGCAAAGCGACAGCCCAACCGAATGCCAGGACCAAAACCGTGGCCACTCCGGTATCCCTGCCCAATGGTGCGTCCAAAGAAATGACGATGAAAGTCACCCCTCGACTCATCATTCCTGAGGAAGAAGAAGAAGAGCCCTTGGGGACATTCACCAAGCCCTGATTTGGCAACGGACCCTTCGGCCGCGCGCCCTGCTGCTAGCCGAACATCTCTAGAAAGCAAATGTTCCTTCATGAAGTCAATTACTCCAGAGTCAACGCGGATCGGATGGATAGGGACGGGAGTCATGGGGCGCAGTATGTGCTCGCATCTCCTCAAGGCAGGCTACAAATCGGCCATTTACAACCGATCGCCTGCCAAGTTGCAGGATCTGGTCCACTTAGGTGCAGTCGCTTGTTCGACTCCAGAAGAAGTCGCAAAACAGAGCGATATTGTTTTTTCGATGGTAGGTTATCCGTCGGACGTTGAAGCGGTGCTCCTGGGCCCAAATGGAGTCCTCGCGGGGCTCGCTCCAGGGGGTGTCATTGTGGATATGACGACCAGCCGTCCCGGCTTGGCAGCAACGATCGCCCAGGAGGCGTTGCGGAAGAATGTGAGCGCCCTGGATGCCCCGGTTTCCGGCGGAGACATCGGCGCCCGAGAAGGGAAGTTGTCGATCATGGTGGGAGGAACACTCGAAACGTTTCAAGCATTGACGCCGCTCTGGAAACTTATGGGAACAACTTACGTTTTTCAAGGCCCGCCCGGGAGTGGACAACATACCAAGATGGTCAATCAGATCTTGATCGCATCCGCCATGGTCGGGCTGTGCGAGGCTTTGCTTTACGCCAAGCAAACCGGTTTGGATCCAGTGTCGGTGCTTCAATCGGTATCGTCCGGCGCAGCAGGGAGTTGGTCGCTTACGAATTTGACCCCGCGAATACTCAAGGGGGACTACGCTCCCGGTTTTTTTGTCGAACACATTGTCAAAGATCTATCGATCGCTCTGGAAGAAGCGGAAAAGGTTGGGCTGGAATTGCCAGGTTTAAGCAATGCAAAAAAGGCCTACCAGTACTTGCAGTCGTTAGGGCACGGGAAGTCGGGCACGCAGTCGCTGATCCTCGGGCTAGCAAACCAAAACGCAATCGACTGGTAGGTATAGGTAGGTCGCACCTGCCGGGCGCGACTCTGCGCAGTAACAAACAAAAACCCCGAACAAGGAAGTCCCATTGCCGCACTCAGGGAATGCAATAATTTCCTGATAGAGAATTTTAGTGCAGGTCGAAAGTCGCTCTCGGCAAGAGCGACCTACCAACAAGCGCCGCGTGAATGTGTCGAAGCAATTCCAGATCCGCTTGCCGTGACGAAACAGTATAGCTCGATCATGCAGTTGGAAGGAACCGCAGAAAACGCGCTGAAGATAGTTGGAGAAGTTGACGAGACCTGCCAGTGGCGAGTGCATGCTTGGCCATCATCGAAAAAACACCATCCAAACGATATCTTTGCCCGATCGATCCAAGAAAACGGCCACCGACCGGGAATCGCTTCCCCCCGTCGAAGGAAGCGAAATAAAAACATTTCCAAAAACTACAAATATTTTCGTTGACAATCGGAAAGAATGCTTTAGAACAAGTTACGGAGATGCAATGCTTTACACCCTTAAAGGCAAACCAATGCAAACCAATGCAAACCAACAGCATGGGCGGTTTTCCCATCACTCGTGTTCTCGCACTCTTATGCGTAATTGGCTTGTCGAACTTCGGTTGGAGCCAGAATACGGAACAACTACAAACGAAGTCAAATATTAACCGACTAGACTTTGAAATCGAGCGATCTGTCTCAATCACTTCGCGACTGGCTCCTGAAAATTTTGAGCGGGTAGAAATTGGAGAGTTAGAAGGTGGAGCCAAGGGCATTCTTTGGTTGACCGTCTCGAATGAGACGGAATCTGATTTCAAGCTTTCACGAATTGAAGCGAGTTGTGGTTGTTTGGACGTTAAAAGTTTTGGCAGCGTCATACCCGTGGGTGAGAGTCGGAAAGTTTCCGTCCAAATATCTGTTCCGAAGAAGGGTGTGGTTAAGACATCGAGAGACTCCATCCGGTTTATAGAATCCGCAGAATCCATTTTCTTTTTAGAAATGGTTTACGATCTGTTAGGGGTGGCAAATTTTGCTGTGCCGGAAGTTGCACCTCGAGTCCTGATTGGTGCGAGCGAATGCGAGTTCAAGGTTCCGATTCATTTTGCAAAGCCAATCCGGCCGGCCGATATTTTGATTGTTGGCACTGGCGACTTGGTCAAGATGAAGTGCGACATAATGTCTGCGGATGATCGTCATTTTGTCCGTTGTAGGATCCCGTTGGAGATAAAGGGAGAGGTAATGCTAGGGGGGGAATTAAGACTTGAGGTCCCTGCTCGAGGCATCGTGCATGAAATCCCCTGCTACATCAGCAGGCAGCGGGAAATAGTCATCATGCCCAGCGTTATTCGTTTTGTGTTGAAAGACAAGAAATGGATAGGAGAGGCAACTATCAGGGATAATCGAAAGATAGAGAGTCGCAAAGATGAATTAACCATAGCGGTTCAGGGTGATGGGGGTCTCAAGATTTCAATAGCGAAGACTAAAGTGAAGGATCTTTATCGATTGGTGCTGTCCTTTGAGGAAGAGAAGAATCAAATAAAGACAATTGTTCCTGGGAAATTGGACTGGCAGGTGGTTTGGGATGGTGGGATCTCTGAATTTTCCACACCATCCATTCGTGTAGAGTGATGCTTACGTTTTTACGCCTTTGAGCTAAGGGTATTGTAATGTTTAAATCTGTACTCGGTGGAACAATCGGAGTTTTTTCTTTTTTTTGCTTTCATATGGGGGATTGCCTTGCGCAACCG
>JANODW010000650.1:0-2588 GCA_031412875.1 Pirellula sp.
GTGGTGACGAGCTGGTAGGTTTGGCAAGCTTGCAAAACCTTTCCGTACCCGTTTGTAAAATTGGAAGTTTCTTTGAAGAACGTTTGCTCGCAATTTAGCGAATTTGCCGACTGTACGAAAGATGCGGGTCAGCTCGCGATGACAGGACGGATTCTAACATAGAAGTTGACTAGATTTATGCATCTGAGAACTTGTCGAAAATGGGCTATCCCGGAGGGCTTGGCTATGTGGGCAGGCTGCGTTGGTTTCGGTGCGTTCGCGAATGCTCAAATATCCTTGCCCGGGATCGGACCGACTCCCCAGGAAATACACTCAGCCTACGCTCCTCGGCATCCACTCGATTCGAATTCATTCCCTTTCGACCAAGGTACGTTTCAGGTTGTTCCCGCCCTTCAACAGCCTTTCCTCATTTCGTCCTTTGGCGCTGCGGGATCCGAATCGGATCCCACCGCTTCCAGAGCGAATGATGATGCGGTAAAGGAAGCCGAGAAGAAAATAGAAAAAACACTGAAAGAGCGTTTCGAAGATTTCGAAGAAACCTACAAGAAGGACAAGGAAGCTGCGGCGAAGAAGAAAGAAGAGGAAGCAAAGAAAAAAGAGGAAGACGCCCAGAAAAAGAAATTAGAAGAGGAAGCCAAAAAAGCGGCTGACGCGAAGAAAGAAAAGAAATGGTTCGAAAAGTACACGATTCGTGGCTACGCCCAGGTTCGTTACAACGAAGCGATTTCGCGAGACGATCTATCCGCCCCACCTCAATACGTTGGCGATCGATCCGTCAGCGAAGATCAGACGTTTTTTATTCGTCGAGCGCGATTGATTATTTCCGGCGACATTTCGGACCACTTGGCGATCTATCTGCAACCTGACTTTGCCTCGACACCGGACGGAAGCACTAGCGGTATAAACTTTGCGCAGATCCGAGACTGGTACGCCGATTGTTATTACGACAAAGAGAAAGTGCACCGAGTTCGCGTCGGTCAGTCCAAAATCCCCTACGGTTGGGAGAACATGCAAAGCAGCTCCAACCGACTCGTCCTCGATCGAAACGATGCACTCAACAGTGCCGCACGAAACGAACGTGACTTGGGTCTCTTCTATTACTGGACTCCCGAACCCGCTCAAGAGTTTTTCAAGGAAGTGATCGACACAGGACTGAAAGGGTCCGGGAACTATGGAGTCTTCGGTCTTGGAGCATATGCTGGACAAGGTGGTTCGCTAGCAGAACAGAACGATAACCTTCACCTTATCTCGCGGTTTACATTGCCAATCGAGTTCGATGATGGCCAATTCGCAGAAGTTGGCATCCAAGGCTACACCGGTCGATACGCGGTGTTGGGCTCGAATATTCGACCGCTAGGGGTTGGCGCGTCTGCGATTCCGTTGGGAACACTCGATCGTGGAAATCGTCGCGGCATTCAAGACGAACGACTTGCCTGGACCGGTGTTTGGTATCCGCAACCTCTTGGTTTCCAATCGGAATGGACTATCGGTCGAGGGCCAGCCCTGAACGCTGCTCAGACGGAAATTGAGGAGCGAGCATTGTACGGTGGCTATGCGATGACGATGTACCAGCATAAAACGCAATGCCATGGGATCGTCATCCCGTTCCTCCGATGGAACTACTTTAAAGGTGGCTATAAATCGGAACGAAACGCACCATTTAGCATGATCGATGAGTGGGAAGTTGGCTTCGAATGGCAGATGAACAAGCAGATGGAATTGGTCACGCAGTACACACTGACAGACCGCACCAATACAACCGCTTTCAACACTGCAGGGGTGACATCTTATCAACAGTTCGATGGCGATCTCTGTCGCATACAGTTTCAATTCAACTACTAGCGAAAGTGGACCTCGCACGCGTTCCCTTGCGAAGCGTCCGATGTGAGAACTCTGGCGAGTTCCCCCACGAAAATGCTGTACCGCGTTGCCGAACCGGTTGAGCACGAGTACGTAAACGCTACCCATTCGTTATGTTCACCCGTCCCAAAAATGTGCGATCCGCAAGAAGGGGCATGCAAATTGGTTTTATTCCGGCAAAGATCCAATACGAGCGCCGCTATAGTAGAATTTGCTCAAGCCCAAAAGAATGCTTTGTCACCGCTAAGAATTGGGGCTGTAGCCACGTTCGCCAAAAACGTGGGAGGCATAAAACACCGACATCCCCCACGTACTTGACGAACGTGGCTACCCTAAAATTATGTCGTGGCAGAGCGATTGAATCCTCCCCGGAAACTCGAAAGTCAAATGGCGATGCTCCCAACGATTCATCGAACCCAATCCTTATCCCAAGCCCCATTCCATACTGCTTTCTTAGCAGCATTGCTTTCCGTCATGTCGCTTCCCGCGATAACATTCGCCGAGACGTGGCACGGAGGAAACAAAATTGATTTTCAAATCCAGGGTCGCAATGCGTTCGTAGTTGAGCCGACCAAGCCAGCGGCGGACAGGCCTTGGATTTGGCGAACCGAATTTTTCGGTCACGAGCCTCAAGCGGATATCGCATTGATGGAAAAAGGCTTTTTCTTAGCTTATGTCGACATGACGAATTTGTACGGCGGTCCATTGGCCATGAGCATCATGGACGA
>JANODW010000651.1:0-16978 GCA_031412875.1 Pirellula sp.
CAATAGTTCGTTTTTTTTGAGCGTGTGATTTGTTTTTATGGGGGCCATAAGTTTTCTCTGAAGTCGATCTAGGATCCGAATGAGGGAACGCCGAAGCGTACAAGAGGTGTTTATTCCATCATCATTTCGACGGTCCCTGTCAGTGCTTTCGATCCATAGAACCTGAGCGGAAACACCGAGTTGTTCGCGCAGGGTGCGGAAACGCTAACCTTGATGAACGTCCCATAAGGAGCGGATCGGAAATTGACAGGGTCCACATTGATGGTCCCGTTGCTTACCCGTCTGGAAGTTAGAATATCATTGGCAGCCGTATTCACATCGGCCGCCACGGCACTGGGGATGAGGGTCACCCGAGCCGCTTCGTAGGCAGCAATTTCGAGTGACTGCTGCAGGAAAATCATGTTGCAGGTTTCTATAGTTCCTAGCACCAAGAGCATAAAAACGGGAACAATAATCGCAAATTCAACAACCGCTGCACCGTTTCTGGAACGGGCAGTCCGCGCTCTAGGGATACTAAACAAACTGGCAAAATTCATGACGCATTTCCAAAACACAAAGGTTCCTAAGGGGCAGACGATGGAACTTGCACCCACTTGGGCGGTGAACGACTAAACCGTACGCTTGAAATGTTTGCGTACATAAATGGATTGGCAAAATATTTATGAATAAAGAGACTCCCGCGTTCATAGCTTGTTGAACCCTTACAAATTGCAAAATGGGTTGGGCGGATTGTTCCGATTTTGCGTGATGGTAGGATGCTTTGGTGATTCGCATTTTTGCTACAATCGGGTACCCGTACCGTCCGAAGTGGCAGCTATGAAAGTCAAATCATGCGAATCACACTTTTTCAATTTGTGAACACGTGGGCTCTCCTTGTCTGGCTCATTGCAATATCTGTTTCGGCGCAGTGCCGAAGCGATGAAGGCGATGGCGACGAGGGAATGACTGAGGTGCGGGTAGGCGACGCGTGGACGGATCCTCGCAATCCAGTGGCTCAGCTTTGGGACGGAAAGAGACTCGATCTTTGGTCCTTAAGGCCTCCTGAGCCGACTCCAATTCCGATCGTGTTGGATTCTCAATGGGCAAGCAATCCGATTGACTGCTTTGTTTTGGCAAAGTTGCAGACGCTTGGACTCAAACCCTCAGATCCAGCCGATCGAAAGACGCTGATCCGTCGCGCAACGTTGGATCTGACCGGACTGCTCCCGAGCCCCGAAGAGGTGGTCGCATTCCAAGAAGATGAATCGCCGGTCGCGTACGAGGCTCTGATCGATCGATTGCTTTCGAGTCCGCAATACGGTCTGCGTTGGGCCCGTCATTGGTTGGACGTGGTTCGTTATGCCGATTCCAATGGCTTTGAAAGGGACGAGTTTCGATCCACGATGTGGCGTTATCGCGATTACGTTGTGAATTCGATGAATGCCGATTTGCCTTACGACCAGTTCGTCCGCGAGCAAATTGCTGGCGATGAAATGGCATCGTCAGAGTTATCGGACCGACGCCGTGAACTTCTTTGGACTGCTTCGGGTTTTCTCAGGCTCGGTCCTCTCGATACTACCAAGTCAAAGTTTGACACCGAGGAAGCGGCACGCGATGAATGGATGGTCGACTTGACCAATACGACAGGTTCTGCGTTTCTCGGCCAAACTTTGGCATGCTGTCGTTGCCACGATCATAAAACAGATCCGTTGCTTCAAGCGGACCATTACCGGCTACGAGCCTTTTTTGCGGGTATCGAGGAAGACAATGAACGGGTCGTCGATTCGAAAGAAGTCGAATCGGAAATCACACGGCATAACACGGCGATCGATGAAAGGCTGAAGCCATTGCAAATTGCCTATGAAAAGGCCCTGAAACCTGGCCGGGATCGTTTGACGGCGCGAACGCTTAGCACTTTTCCAGCCGAGATCGTAAACCTATTGAAGCAACCTTCCGATGCTCGCGATAAAGCGACGCATGAAAAATTGGCGCCGTACGTGCAAAAACTTGACTTTTACGATGAAGACATCGCTGCACTTCTGACGGCCGACGAGAATCCCACGTATGAATCCGCCCGTCAAAAAGTGGAGTCGATAGAGCAGCAAAAACGGGAGTTTACGACTGTTTATTGCGTCAAAGAAAGACAAACCGAAATACCACCAACGCATATTTTGGAAGGGGGCGTATTCACGGATCGTCGCGAGCAAGTCCAGACGGGAATCTTTTCCCTTCTCGATCCAGGACCCATTGCGATCGACGCCCGGGACGTGGGAGGAGGGACTGGGCGTCGTTCAGCGCTTGCTCGCTGGATTGCATCTACAAAAAACCCTTGGTCCGCCCGTGTGATGGCAAATCGTCTTTGGCATCATCATTTTGGGAGAGGGATTGTCGCGACTCCGGACGACTTTGGATACAGCGGGGCCCCACCAACCCATCCCGAGCTCCTGGATTGGCTTGCGGTGGAGTTCGTGAATAGCGGTTGGTCCATTAAGCACATGCATCGGCTGATCATGCTATCGGCCACCTACAGGCAATCCAGCCAAGTCGTCCCATCCAGCAGTCGTTTGGACCCCAACAATCGGTGGCTTGCCCGCCAAAATTTGCGACGCATGGACGCGGAAACGCTGCGAGATTGCATCTTGCAAGTCGCGGGTATCTTGGAACGGAGCCAAGGTGGCTCGCCCCGTTGGCCCGAAGTCCCAGAGTCTGTTCTCAAAGCGCAGCCAGGCATCTATGAAAATTCCGGGAGGCTGCAAGGGTACTACACCGACCCGGAAAGACAAACCTATGTACGCAGCATCCTCCTGGTACGCAAACGCTCGGTTCCACTCCCGTTTCTGTCGGTGTTCAATTTGTCGGATGCAAGTGGCACGTGTGGTAGGAGAGAGGTTACTATCAACGCCCCCCAAGCCCTTTCGTTGCTCAATAACCCTATCAGCATCCGCGCAGCAAGTTGCTTTGCGGAACGGCTAACCCTCTTGAGACCGAGCGATCTGGCAGAACAGTGGAATGAAGCATTTTGGCTCGCATTGGGACGGCCTGCAGAGCCTCAGGAGCAAGCGCAGATGAAACAGTTGTTCCAAGCTCTGTGCCGTCAGCTAAGCCAGAGCGATAACGGTCCTTCCCACCCGAGCGATGCTGCGGACATTGCTGATCCCTATCCAATCAATGCAAGTTTGGAACGCATGTCGCTGGCTGAGCTCTGTCGAGCTCTTTTGAATTCTAACGAGTTTATCTTTATTGAATGAGTAAGAAAGTATCATGCCCACCCCGACTTCGTCACCCCTTCGTCACCCCTTCTGTTTTCCTGGCACACGCCGAAGTTTTATTCAAAAAGCAACCGCAGGAATAGGCGGCTTGGCGTTGGCGACATTGCTAAATCATCCCGCATACGCGGATGCGACGCAGGACGACTCACTCCCTCTTGATCCTATACAACTTGATCCGATCCAGCCCCTCCGTCCACGCCCCACCCATTTCCCTGCACAAGTGGACCGGATGATTTTTTTGTTTCAATATGGTTCGCCAAGTCAAGTGGACACGTTCGACTACAAGCCGGAGTTGCAAAAGCGAGAGGGGCAGCGGCTGCCGGAAAGTTACTATGCGAATCCAAAACTAAAGCACACGCTGTCCTACGGGAGCGAACTCATGGCGAGTCCCTTTGGTTGGAAGCAACATGGGCAAAATGGACTTTGGGTATCGGAATTGTTTCCCCATGTCGCCAAACACTCGGACGACTTGTGTGTCGTACGGTCCATGATTTCGGAGAGCAACAATCACGCCCCCGCGTCGCTCAACATGAATACAGGTGTCTTGGTCGAAGGCAAGCCGAGTTTGGGTTCCTGGTTGACCTATGGTCTAGGAAGCGTCAATCAAAATCTCCCGGGATATGTCGTTTTGTACAACATTGGCCCCTATGGTGGGCCGGCGAATTTCACCAACGGTTTTCTGCAATCGTCCTTTAGCGGAATGCATTTTCGCGACCAAGGACCGCCCGTCTTGGACTTGATCCCGCCGTCTGCTTTCAAACGAACGCAACGGCAAACGATCGACTTGATTCAGCAACTCAATCGCAATCACCAAGCAACCCGTCCGGGCCACTCCGAATTGGATGGACGCATCGCGTCGTACGAACTCGCGTATCGCATGCAAGCCGAAGCGATGTCGATGGGCGACTTGGCCTCGGAAACTAAAGAGACAATGGAAATGTACGGTTTGGAGGATAAAGAGACGGCTGAATATGGTCGCATGTGTTTGTTGTCGCGAAGATTGGTTGAGAGTGGAGTCCGTGTCGTCCAACTGTTCAATGGGTTGGCAAGCCCGAAGGATGGTTGGGATGCGCATACCATACTGGAGGAAAACCATCGATTCAATGCAAAGAGGACAGACAAACCGATTGCTGGTTTGTTGCGGGATCTCAAGCAGCGAGGGTTGCTGGATCGGACGTTGGTCGTTTGGTGTGGAGAGTTTGGTAGGACGCCCATGTGGGATTCAGGCAGTGGCCGAATTCGTTCCGACGCGGGTAGGAATCATAACCCGCTTGGCTTTAGTATTTGGATGGCTGGAGGTGGCATCGAAGGGGGCCGAACTATTGGTGCAACAGATCCGTTTGGCCTGTTTGCAGAAGAGGCTCCCTATCGCGTTCGCGATCTGCACGCAACGATTCTGCATGCCTTTGGACTGGATGCAAATCAGCTCTACTTCACCAACAGCGGACGGCAGGAACGATTGATCGGTGTAGCCGATAGCGCTAACGTGATCAGCGGTTTGTTTCGTTCGTGATCGCGTCGGTAATTTCCGATTGGCACGAGCTACCGATTGGCAGCATAAAGTTCTGCATAAGTGAGAGCCCAAGCGTCGATGAGGTCTCGAAACTTATTGAGATCGACTTCGCCGAGCGGCTGATAAAAGCTTCGCGTCATCAGCTCTCGGTTGGCGATGGTTCCTTTGGCTTGCAGGTCCAGAATAAAGAATTCATTGACCGGCCTAACGGCCATTTCGAAGCGACTGTATTTGTTCTTGCGCTGGCCTCGCTCCATGATCAAATCATCGCGAATGCAAGCTGCCCCCCACCCCGCGTCGCCAAAGACCGTGGTGAATTGAAAGCCCGGAAACAAGTCCGCTACTTTTTTGATAACGGATTCAATGCGTTCGGAAAGTTCCAATCGCGATTTGCTATGCAGACTTCGAAACTCTTCCGTCTCGATTCGCTTTCGCTCTGTTTCGGATAAGAATTGATGCGCTCGGTTGGCACCGCGCGCAGCGGCTTGCTTTAGCTTGTCGTCAAAGTCGGACATGGACATCTCAGGCGGAGGTATCGGACGCGTCTCCGCGCTCGGTGGATTCGGCACCGTTAACTATACTTTCATTTGCCGACTTTGTCTCACCCTCTCGCGTTTCTGTCGCCTCGATTGGTTTCACGACTACTTTGTCCACCACGGGCTCGTCTCGATCCTTCTTCATGAACTGGAGGAGGTCGGAAAAGGAACGAAGCGGTTCTTTGCCAGTTTGCATGGCATCGGTGATCGGTGTAACTGGTTTCGGCGGCTCGACACGCGTCGGTCGGCGGGAGCCGTGATCTTCGCTCCGAGTGTTCCGGGAGCGATCGCGATTGTTGTCACGTCCGGAAGAGGGGCGTCCACCCCGATCGTCACCGCCCCGATTGTCGCCTCGGGGTGCGCCGGTGCGGTTGTCACCGCCGCTTCGATTGGCTCCGCTAGGGCGTCCGCCGCCGGGAGCTCTGTTTCGATCGCCACCCGCTCCTGCGGGCATCGGACTGCGATTTTCTGGAGCGGGAGCTCTGCGTTCGTTGCGAGGATTTCGGTTATCTCTTCCTTGATTGTCGCGAGCAGATTGATTGTCCGATCCGTGCTGATGCGAATCGTTTCTTCGAGACGCGGTACCAGGAGGGATTGCCGTCAAGGAAACGCGCTTCTTCTTTTCGTCTACATTGAGCACCCAAACCGGTACCAAATCCCCAACTTGGACAAATTGGTGCGGGTCTTCGATAAAGTCTGGTGCCAATCGGCTGATGTGAATCAAACCGCTGCATTCGGGGCCAAGATCCACAAAGACGCCAAAATCGGCGACTCCGATCACCAAGGCTTGTAGCATGGTGCCGCTTTCGAGTGCGTCGAGCTTCGGCACTTTGCTCAGCAATGGCAGGGGATACTGAAAGTCTCGGCTATCGGTGAATGCAAACTGCAGGCAGTTCGCTACCCGCTTCATCTTTTCTCGACCCACTTGCCAGCTCCGCGCCAAGCGTTCGACGTCGATAGAAAGTACTGGCCTTTCCATAGGGACGGTCGGAATGGGTGGCATCGGGACATTGATGCGAGTGGACGGTTTCTCGTCCGCTGGCGTTGCTTCTGCAAGCGTTGTTTCTGCGTTGCCATCGACTGCTGATTCCGTGCCCGCGTCAGCTTCGGAGGATGGGACTTGGTCCGATGTGTTTTCTTCCGGCAAGCTTCCTGATACGTTCTCTGTCTCGGATTCCGAAGGAGGAGACATATCGACGACCAAGTCGGAACCCGATTCATTTGCGGGGGACTCTTCGTCGGCAGGTTCCGCTAGATCGATCGACTCACCGAACGGACGCTCGACTTCTTGCTTTGCATGTTCGACGATGGCGGCAGCAGTAGCGACTGCAAGCTCGGCGTAGTTGGGTTTGACCCAATTTTCCGGGCAAGTAGCAGGCAGTGTCAAACTCGCATGTTCCACCAGACGATGGGCCAAGCGGTAGTCGTCGGGATGGATCGTGGTGCCATCGAGTGGTTCGGAGCTACCATAGACCTTGAGGAACCCGATCGCTTGCCGAGCTTGCATTTCCGTCAGATGCTCTCGCAGCACGGCCATGAGGGTGTTTCGATCGGAAACTTTGTCGTCGTGGCATGCTTTAACGACTGCCTTTGCCGCTTCGGCGGACATGCCCGGTATGCGTTTCAGTACATCGATGTCGGCATGAAACACGTCTACGCCTGCTTGAGTGATGGCAGTGGAGACGGCGTCCTGCAGCGCTGCCTCAAGTTCACGCTGAGGCAATTCGCGTTGATACGAACCGAGCCGCAGGCGGACAGGGTCGACTTTGAGGATCTGTTTCAACGGGTCTTGCAACCTCATTGCCAACCACACTGCCGCGCGATGCCGACGGGATATATTGGGGAGTTCGACCAAGCATCCACGGGACATGCAATAAGCGTCAGCTCCGGCGCGATCCACCATGGTCCAATACAACGAGCCTTCAGAGGACTGCCTGAGCAGTTCCGAAACGGTATGGATGAGATACCGTCTGGCTGGTCCGTTTGAAATGGCTAGCAAGGTAACTTTGTGCTCGTGAATCCATTGTCCCAGCGAGACAACATTTTGGGCGACGACATCGGCTCGGTTGCTATTGCAAGGGATCTCATTCGTGAAGACCACTTTGCCGTCTGCGTCGACGATGGCGATGGCAGCCATCTTGGGCCCGATCGAATCGATGATCAAGATGCGGTGACCATGAACTGGTCGCTGCAACAGACTCGACTGCAAATGCACCACTGCGGCTTCGGTGAGATCGGTGTGAGCGTCTTCTTCCAAAATGCTCATTACGTCTTGATGCAACCGGGGCAATATCTGATTTTTCAGACCGTCTTCGGCGACTTCTAGCAACCAATGGTGCATTGGATGCCGGCCTGGGCAGAGCGACTCCCGACACACTTGTACCAGCGGCCTCTCTTCGTAGTGAAACTGCAACGCGACAATCTGAGAACGTTGCCCTCGGGAGAGCATCAGGATCTGATAAGGGGTCAAGGAAGCGAGGGGTTTTTTAAGCCGAGCGTACGATTCCAGAATACTTCGGAGCCACTTTCGGCGGCGTTGGCGAGGCGACAATTGCTTATCGGACAACGTTTTTGTTTTCAGCCCCTTGGTTTGTTTGCGGCCTTGATGGAACTCCGCAATCAACGGTGCGACGCTATCCGTGCCTGGCACTTGCTCCGCCATTGTCGCAGGAGCGGGCTCCACGGACTGTGTTGGGGTTGGATTGTCCTGCGTCGCCACCTCACTGCTAGCTCCGCTCTCAAGCACTTCTTGGACAGACAACATGACAGCGTCCGTTGCGCTGACAACATCGTCTGCATTGCCGGTGCCGAGGGCGTTGTATTGTGTCTGCTCAATTGTATTTGCGTTTGCATTTGGATTTGCATTCGCATCGGCGGGAGCGGCTGCCACCGAATCAGGGGCCGTTGAAGTTATTGGCTCTGTTGAAGTTGTTGGCCCTGTTGAAGTTGTCGTGATAGTTGCTGTGGTGGCTGTGTTTGCTGACGGCGATGGGTTCGCAGGCACTATAGTTTGAGCATTGGATTCTGCTCGGTCCAATTGCCTTTCAGCATCGCTACCTTTGGGAGGGTCCGGTAGGACTTTCACCGAGACGCTTGCTTTGCGAAGGAGTGTTCGTTGTAGCTCTTGCATAAGCCGAACATCTTCGCTGAGCAAGAAAACCATCCATCGTTTTGTTTGCTCGAGGACGTCGGCTGCTTGTTCGAGCGGCACACCAGCGACTTCCGATACCCAAGGGAGCAAGTCTTTGGGTGCGTCGCCTTGCATGGTCAGAATGGCTTGCCCGACAACTTCAACTTGTGGGCATTTCTCAGAAATCGTGCGTGAGTTCTTACGAGCGCGGAGATGGCGGGTTACCGTATCGACTTGGGAAATAGTGTTGGCTTGCGACACGACCGAAGCGACGGTTTCGTTCCACTGTTGCTCGCGATCGAGAGTCTGTTGGACTTTTTCCTTATGTGCCTTCAACGCTTCAGAGTAGCTCAGCGCCCTCTTTAAAATCGAGAGTGTTTGCTCATCGATGTTACCGAGTTCATCGGGCCGATAGTTTGCTAAGTAGTTCGGTTCGTACCCTTGATTGAGCAACTCGATCGGGAACTTGAGTTGGTCTTCAGGAAGGCGCATGTAACGCGCGATCGCTTGTAGGTCTTTCATATGGCAAACCGGTTCATTCTACGAATCAAGTTGGTTCTAAGCGCGTGACAGAGTCATCCTGCTTAGAGGCCGAAATCGAAGTTTGAAGTCCTTCATGTAAATGGGTGTCGTTATGCACATTGGTGCAAATAGGTGCATGCAAGCAAACTAAGACTGGGAATCTAGGGGAGACCCACTCAATTGTCAAGCTTTCCATTGATTTACCCCGGTTCCGCAGGCTTCGAAAACCAGAAAACCCCCGCTTTCACCCTTCGTCGGTGCCAATTTGAGAAAAATTAGCGAAAACACTCAAGCGTTAAAGTCTTCCTAGACGATCCAAAGCTTCACAGATCGGATTTGATCAAGTCGCCATGAATTCCCCAAATTAGAGTCTTATGCGTATGAACAAGCCAGTTTTTCGGGTTGTCGGTTTGGATCAATCCACGTGCGGCGAAGAATATCGCGGCGCGGAAACCAGCACCAAGCCGATCGCTCCGATTTCGCTTGTCGCACAAAACTCCGTTGTCTCACAAAACTCCGTCGCACAAAACTCCGTCGCACTGCGATCGGAATCTTTGAATCGATTTGAATCTGCAACACGATCCGAGTCCGCGACAGTCCGGGTCAAGCTGGGGGATGTTTTGCCCATTCTGACCGCTTCTCTGTCAGCCAGATTGGCCTGGGTTCAAGATTTCCAAGACGATCCTATCGTGATCACCAAGGATCTTTACGATGTACTGCTGAGTTACCAGCGCATGCGAAATGCGGCTTAGACATCTACGAGAGCATCATCTCGTTTTCTACTTCCAGTTCCATTTCGGAATGGCTGGGATCCGACGCCGGGTAGGTCGCTCCTAATACCATCAATCCAATGCTGGACATGTGCATCAACCAGCATCCTTCGTTTGCCAGGACCGTTCGCAACGCAACCCAAGCAACCAACAGCATGGCTGCGAAGTAAATGCGCTCGCCGGATCGTTGGATTTGAACACTCTCTGAGCTTTTGGCAACCCAGAGGCCACAAATCGCAATGCACGGGACGACCCACGGCAAGAAAAAACCAAAGGACTCGAACCAATAAGGCATATACGGCATAGCTTGGGCGCTTCCTTGCTCCCGAGTAAATAGTGCCAATCGGGAATCGTTCCGAGATTGGCATGATCGATCATGAATACTTTTTAAAAAAGATTCAAGATCGATCTGACTTGAAAACCGGTTGGCTACAATACGGCTGTTTCGTCCAAGTTGTGTCGGTTGTTCCTGATTTTTTTGAGCCGAGGAGTTTTGCCGTGTTTCGTCTGGAAGTCATTGATTACATCGATCAAACCAATCAGTCGTTGGTCGCGCGCGTTCCCGAAACCGGCACTGCCGCGATCCAGTTTGGGGCTCAATTGATCGTCCAGCAATCTCAGGAAGCAATCTTTTTCCGAGATGGACGTGCGATGGACTCTTTTGGTCCTGGACGAACCACGCTCACTACCGCAAACCTGCCCATCATCGGCAGACTCCTCACCGCCCCGTTTGAAAAGTCGCCCTTTCAAGCTTGCGTCTATTTCATTGGCAAACAAACCTTCATCGATCAGCGCTGGGGAACTCGCAATCCCATCACTCTGCGAGACCCTCAATTCGGTATCGTGCGATTGCGAGGTTATGGCAAGTTTGCTTATCGCGTCGCTGACGGTGCTCTGTTGCTAAACACGTTGGTCGGCACCCAAGGGAAATATACAACCGACGAAATTGTGAACTACTTGCGAGACGTCATTGTCGCGGGACTGACCGATTTGATAGCGACGTCCGGGATCGGATTGTTGGATATGCCCGCTCGCATGGATGATCTCAGCGCAGCAGCACGCGTGAAACTAGGTGACCAGTTTTCCAAGATCGGTCTTGAGCTGACAGAATTCTTTATCAGCAATATCTCTCCTCCCGACGAAGTCCAGAAAGCGATCGATGCCAAGTCCAGCATGATGGTATTGGGCGATCTGAAGTCATACACCATGTACGCCACCGGGAACGCCATCCAAGCTGCAGGCAACGCTTCGGCCAACGGATCCCCTCTAGGCTTTGGGCTCGGTATGATGCTGCCTCAAATTCTCCAGCAGCAACAAGGAGTTCCGGCTCCGGTCGTCGCAATGAACGCTCCGAATCCATCTCCGGCCCCTCAGCAGCATTTGGACTTTTCCGCTGCCAAACCGGCCACCACGGAAGATTTGTTGAGTCAGTTGCAGCAGATGGCCAAGCAGTTTGCTTGGACGCTGGAGGAAACCGACAAAAATGTTTACTCAGCCATCGTGCCGCTTGCGTCCTCCCGGCGGCAAAAGGTCTTTCTCGAGTTGGATCGCAAAGATAACGATGGCAATCGCATCCTCGGGATTTGGAGCCCCTGCGGCGGCATCAACCCCTCAGCCGCCATGACCGTCCTTCGCAACAATGACAATGTGGTCCACGGTGGCTTTGCGATGCGACGCATGCAGGATGCCGAAGTGCTCGTGCTCCGATCCAATTTGCTCGCCGATCTGACCGACCCCGGGGAGATGGCCAAAATCATTTCGGCCATCGCTTGGCAGGCCGACCAAGTCGAACAGCAACTCTCCGGTTCCGCCGACCAACACTGATCCGCACTCCAAAAAGGCTCTCTGGCCAACGTCAAAAGTAAGCCATCAACACTCCAGCCAGCCCCTCACCGCGTACACCCCACCGCGTACGCCTTGCACCTTACCGGCTCGCTTTGAGCTGCTGGATCCGCTCACCAAGTTGCTTGGCTGCTTGCTGGTTTTCGGGCAAGGGTTTGTCCGAGAACGCTGGTAGCAGTTTGTCCCAAACGATATTTAGCTCGGCTTGCATGTCACCCGCATTGGCAGTGATCGCGATGACCGCGTCATGCTCCGGCAAGACGATACAAAACTGGCCGTCCTTACCGTCTCCGCGATAAGCGTTGTGGCGGCATCTCCAAAATTGGAATCCGTATCCTTGGTCCCAATCCTTGGTCGGGTCGCTGCCGTTGGAAACTTGTTTTGCGGTCGCTTGTTGAACCCAGGCAGCCGGTACGATTTGCTTTCCTTGCCAATTACCCTTTTGCAGGTAGAGTTGCCCAAATTTGGCAATGTCCTCTGTCGTCAGGTACAAACCATATCCGCCGATAGAGATTCCTTGGGGGTTCGCATCCCATTTCGGAGATTCGATTCCTAACGGTCCAAACAGTCGCGGTTCCAAGTATTCAAGAACTGTTTTTCCTGTCACTTTTTGAACGATGGCGGACTGCATGAAGGTGGCTGGCGTGTTGTATTTGAAATGGGTGCCAGGCTTGTGCGGGACCGGATGTGCAAGGAAGGCTTTGACCCAGTTGGATTCGTCCTTGAGTTTCACCTCATCTTGATGTCCAGTGGACATGGTTAGCAAGTCGCGAACTCGCATCGCTTTCAAGTTGGCGGGCAGCTCGGAAGGGGCATCTTCAGGGAAAAATTTTAAGACCGGATCATCGATCGACAGTTTGCCTTCAGCGACCGCCAATCCCACCGCAGTGGAGGTAAAGCTCTTGCTGAGGGACCAAAGCACGTGTGGTTTTTTGGAATCTTCTGGTTTCCACCATGCTTCCGCAACGACCTTGCCATGCCTGACCAGCATAAAACTGTGCATTGAATTGACTTCACGGTCGGCTTTATCGATGAAATCAAAGATCTTTGACGAATCCACTCCCTGCGCTTCAGGAAGACTCCGGGGAAGCGACTTGTTCGGATCCGATTCCTGAGCAATTCCCTTGAGGGTTATCGCAGTGAGGAAACAAACAGTGACGGCTGCAATAAAACTCTTTTTCATGATTTGCTTTCTCAGGATATCAAGGGACATTGGCTGGACTGCGTGATAGGTACATGCCTTGTGGCGATCCATTTTACTCTAGAAGCTTGATCGAGTCGGTTCCGCCGGCGCTCAATAGGCCGGCATTGCGATAAACATTTAGTTTGTCTCGTGAATCCGCGATGTCCAAATTGCGCATCGTGAGTTGACCGATTCGATCTGTTGGAGTGAATTCGCCTTGCCCGCTCTCCATCGTCAACCGCTCTGGCTTGTAGGTAAGGTTGGGGCTGCGAGTGTCCAAGATCGAATAGTCATTCCCTCGCCTGAGTTCCAAGATGACTTCACCGGTAACGGCTTTGGCGACCCAGTGCTGCAAGGCTTCGCGAAGCATCAGAGCTTGCGAATCGAACCAACGGCCTTCATACAGAAGCCGTCCCAGCCGACGTCCCATTTCGCGATACTGCTCCATGGTCCCTTCGTTGTGAATGCCTGTAATCAATCGTTCGTAGGCGATGAAGAGCAAGGCCATGCCGGGAGCTTCATAGATCCCGCGACTTTTGGCTTCGATGATTCGGTTTTCAATTTGATCGGACATGCCTAGCCCGTGCCGCCCGCCGATGGCGTTGGCTTCAAGGACCAAATCGACTTTGGTTTCAAAGGATTTTCCGTTGAGGGCGACCGGTGACCCCGCTTCGAATGCGATCGAGACCGTTTCGGCAGGGACGGGCAACTCGGGCTTCCAAAACGGAACGCCCATGATTGGGGTCACGATCTTGATGCCGGAATTGAGCATCTCCAAATCTTTGGCTTCGTGCGTCGCTCCCCAAATATTCGAGTCCGTCGAATAAGCTTTCTCCTTGCTCATGTGGTACGCGAGGCCTGCTTTCTCCAGCAGTTCCGACATCTCCTTGCGACCACCCAGCTCTCGATTGAATTGCTCGTCTAGCCATGGCTTGTAGATTTGTAGGCTTGGGTTGGCGAGCAAACCGTAGCGATAAAATCGCTCAATGTCATTTCCCTTGTAGGTACTGCCGTCTCCCCAAATGTTCACCCCGTCTTCCTTCATGGCTTGAACCAACATCGTACCGGTCACGGCGCGTCCGATCGGTGTGGTATTGAAGTACGGGACGCCGGCAGTTGCAATGTGAAAGGCACCGCATTGCAATGCTGCTAGCCCCTCGTGAACCAGTTGTTCGCGGCAGTCGATCAAGCGAGCTTTCTCGGCTCCACATGCCATCGCACGCTTTGGGATATCGTCATAGTTGGATTCGTCAGGCTGACCTAAATTGGCCGTGTAGCAATAGGGGACAGCCCCTTTTTGACGCATCCAATAGATTGCCGCACTGGTGTCCAATCCCCCGGAAAACGCAATACCAACGTTTTGGCCGACAGGGAGCGACTGAAGTATTTTTGCCATGAAGTAAAGAGCGGTTTGCAATAGAGAGATGGTTTCGGTAGGCCGAAATGGCCAAAAATCGCGAACGATTAGTGTAACCCAAACTTCAAAGAATCAAACCGGCCGTTGGGCGCTAGAACGCCTGGCTAAAATTTGCGGCTAGCGCTCAGGAACATCCAATGCGCTGCGGTGTGGAAGGAGCTTCCAGTGAAATCTCCGCCCGCCAATTCGCTTGTCGGGACGCGCAACGTGGGGCGGAAAGAATACTGATAAGCCGCATCGTACTCCCAGCCACATCGTTTAAGCCCAAACCCAGCCGTAAAATAATGCGACAAGATCGTTGGAATATAAGTTGTCATGGTGCTGCTGCGAACCGCATCATTGTTGTAGCTATATCCAAGCCGGACTGTTTTGTCCGTTCCGATATCTTGCTCGATGCCGGATTTGACCACGATGGTATCTCCCCATGCCATCGGCATTGCTTCTGGGAGCACAGGCCCTGCGACCTGTTGAAACACAGGATTGGTCGGATTGGTAAACACGAAATCCAACCGATTGACTGCGTTCGACCATTGTTGCCAATCGAGATCCAGACCTACCCGTCTCGACTCCGACAATTTGTATTGCAAACCTCCGCCGAGCGACCGAGGCCATACGATGTCAAGCGTCATGTCATAAGCGGTGCTCCCCAATCCCGGCACACTCACTCTCGCATTGCCATCGTTTTTAAAACGATTTTGACTTTGGTACCGAGCTCCTAAGGTCAAGTCATCGGTCAGATCATATTGCAACCCCGCAGACCAACTGATCGCAGCGCCTGTGGACTGGAAATCAAGCAGGGTTGGAGTTCCCGTCAACGGCGCACTATTGATGAAATAGGGACCCTCAAGTTCAATATGGCTTGCAGCCAGACCCAATGTTCCACCCACACGCAGCCGTTCTGTCGCTTGGACGGATATGCCGGGCAGGAATCGCACCAGCATCCCCAGCGACTTGTAAAATTGGGGACCTGCAAGCGGACCGGGCGGGCCTTCCATATTCCATCTGGCCCCAAACCCAGCCGGGGAATAGACACCAAAACCAACAGCAACATCCTCGTTGACGCGATGGGCGATCGTCAATGCACCGAGTGCGAATGGATCATTGCTTGCACTTACTCCTGGATTTTGAGGATCCGAGTATTTCAAGTCAGGAAACAGCATCGCACCGCTGATTTCCAGCAAATCAGACGTCTTCCCGCAATTGCAATTCGTAGCGCCGAGCAGTCCAGCGGGATTGTCGTGCAGTACAAATCCATTGTCGCTAAATGCGAAATTGGTTCCGCCGCGGCCCGCGGACTTAGCACCCAGTGCTGGCACAAGCGTTTCAGCGAACAAAGTCGGGGTCCACGAAAAAGTCGCGATGGCTGCAGCAGCTATCCCGCAAAAGCCAAGAGTTTTTCGGCGCATGGATTCATGACCCCAAAAGAAAAAAGGAGTTGAGCTCGCCCGTCCGGTTGCGAATAAGTGATTTCCCTAATGCAATCGTCAAAACCTTTTCCATTTGGTTAGCAACATCTGCAACAATGGCAGAAATCGTGATTTTTTTATCACGCACGTCCGCCCCCTCACGCTGCTGCCCGTGGGTCGCTTTTGCCGAAAGCGACTCCCCACAACACCCTCAAGCATCAACCCCAAGCATCAAAATCCCTATCATCCCCCTTCCTGGCAACTGAGAATTCCCGCTCGCTCCACGCAAGGGCAAGGGTGGAAACGACGACGGTTCCGATTCTAGCGCTTGCATCGAAGTTAAGGACGGGGTCATCGTTTCGTTCTGGATGATTGTCCTGCCTTCTTAAAGGGGTGCTCCCAAAACGGATCCTTGAAACGGGGGTACCTAAGTTCCGTGTCTGGCAACGAGCCTTCACCACGTCGCAAATTGTCACAGTACACTGATGAACAATCAACGAAAATAGTCAACGGCCAGCGATTTCCTAGCGATTCGTTAATTCTGCGTTCTACCGAGACTCTAATCTTTTCCACTTTCTCACTACCATTGCAATCCCTTTCGTCAAATCGCACTGCCTTTGCTTCGTTAGTCTCGTGGTGTCCCCTTCGTTAGGGGCCGACATCTATGTGAGTACCGATGGCAAAGATACCAATCCAAGGACAAGTGCATCGCCAGTTGCTACCCTCGCCAAAGCCAAGTCGTTGGCAAGTGGCTTCGTCGGGAAAGAGCACGTAACAGTGCACGTGGCGGATGGAACTTATTATTTGCCGGAGACCGTCGTTTTCACGACTGCCGATTCGGGAACTGCCCAATGGCCCGTCCTATACAAATCTGACAACGAGGGTGGTGCAAAACTGAGTGGCGGATCACGACTCAATCTTGCATGGCAGGTCTACCGCGACGGCATCATGATGGCGCAGACCGAATCAGGCTTAAATATCGACCAACTGTTTGTTGGCGGCAAGAACCAACGGATGGCTCGGTACCCGAATTACGACGCTGACAAAAAAACCGAAGCCTATCAAGGCTATGCATCGGACGCTTTCGACAGACAACGGGCCGCAAGTTGGACGAATCCAGCGGGTGGCTACATTCATGCGATGCACCGATCGCGTTGGGGCGGTTACCACTATCGGATCACCGGCAAAGACGCCGCTGGCGATGTGACCTACGAAGGGGGGTGGCAAAACAATCGGCAGATGGGAATGCACAAGGACCTTCGTATGGTCGAAAACATTTTCGAAGAACTGGATGCACCTGGCGAATGGTTCCACGATGCGACCAAGAATATCCTGTACTACAAACCGCCGGAGGGGGTTGATCTTGTTTCTGCGACGGTCGAAGTTGTTCGCTTAAGGCATTTAATCGAGT
>JANODW010000652.1:0-1892 GCA_031412875.1 Pirellula sp.
TTCCATCGGCGACCAAACCGCTACCATTCTGGAATCGAGCGAGCTTTTAGGCACCGACGTTGCAACGTTCTTGGTCGCCCGTCTCCATTCGGGCGATCTCAGCACAGAGAGCCGATTTCGGATCGTCAAACTGTTGCAAGCAGACGGTTTTGGGGCAGACGAAGAAGCAACGCAGTGGGCCGGAACATTCGCGCTCAATCAACCCGGTGCAGATCGATCGATCCCGCCCTCGCCTTCAAAAAAGAAGGCCGGCAAAAGGCCGTCTGCGGCTGCATCTGCCCTTGCGACGTCTCCACCGCCTCGACCGCCGACAAGCGCAGCGTTGCCGTCTGCTCTGCCGTCTGCTGCTCCAACGGCCGCTCTCCCGACAGAGGTAGAAGAGATCCCGGAATTTGTGGCCGAGGGCTCGCGAGAGAATGCCTTTCCCATGGGACTGAAACAAGGAGACGATCGCAAAGTGGCTGTCTTCTATGGTACCAATCGAGCCCCATTGGCTTCGCAAGTCGCACCCACGCCTATCACGCCCCTCGCCGTAGGACTGGCCAGCGCCGCGGTCCTAGCCATGTTCGGATGCTTCTTTCTGTTTCCCAAACATAGTGCGATGCGCTATGGGATTGCTTCGTTGTTAGGCATGGGTGGGCTGTCTGTCGTTACATTGCAAGCCATGATGGTGATGAGTTGGCAAGAGCTCGAAAAGGAACAACCGCGTTACGGTGGCACAGTAAGCGACAAAAACCAATACGGGGTCTGCGAAGTCTCGATCCCCCAAGGGCATCAACCGGGTGAACTGGAGTCGCCTCAATTGTTTACGTTCGAGATGGCATCGGACCCAGAAAAACACGTCGTCCTAACCCATGTCCAAAGCATGCCGTTGGAGTCCTTTCGGGCTGCGCTGCAATCCGAGATGGATCGCAAAGGCAAGAACATCTTTGTTTTCATTCACGGGTACAACGTTTCGTTCGAAGACGCCGCTCGGCGCACCGCTCAAATGGCCTTTGACCTTAAATTCGAAGGGGCACCCGTGTTCTATAGCTGGCCATCGCAAGCCAAATGGTACAGCTACAGCGTGGACCAAGAAAACATTCAATTGAGCGTGGCACAGATCCGGTCGTTCTTGTTGGAACTGGCGACTACCGCCCAAGCTGACACTATCCATTTGATCGCGCACAGTATGGGCAACGTCGGTCTGACCGCCGCGCTGAGCGAGATCCAATTGACGACCAAGCCATTATTCAATCAAGTGGTCCTCGCTGCCCCCGATATTGACGCAGAAGTCTTCAAGACAGAAATCGCTTCACGAATCATCTCTAAATCGCATCGCACGACGCTCTATACTTCTAAATCCGATTTGGCGCTGATCTCGTCGCGTTACTTCAACCAACGCAATCGAGCTGGCGATTCTGGTCCGGAAGTGATCGTCATCGATGGCATCGAAACGATCGATGCGACCGCCGTGGACACCAGTATGCTCGGTCACTCGTACTATGGTAGCAACGTAACAGTGTTGGATGACCTTGGACTGCTCCTCAAAAATCAACCCATCGCGTCCAGAAACTATCTGAAAGCGATCGTTCGAGGACCCAAGCCTTATTGGGCTTTTGAATCCTCGCGACTCTCCAAGGTCCCACCCCAGCCGATCGAGATTAGACGATAAACGGTTACTTAGACGTTCATTGTTTAGCGAACGCTCACTTTCGCGGAGCGAAAGGCGACTATGGGACTGCGCTGTCGTTCTTGTGCCACCGATTGGAATTAGCGTTGCACAGAGGACTACTCGTTCCCAGGCTCTGCCTGGGAACGCACTGCCGTGGAGGCTCCTGCCTCCTGAATTCACAGACAAAGGATGCATCTCGGCGAGGCAGAACGGTTACTTAGATGTTCATTTTTTAGCG
>JANODW010000653.1:0-9535 GCA_031412875.1 Pirellula sp.
GCCGTCGACTCCAGACGGGACGTGATCGACGATGGCTCTGAAGCATCGTTTGCTTTGCTGCTATTGCGTGTCTCGAGCTGAATCCTGGAATGGCTCAAGGCTTGAATGATGTTGTCCAGTACGGGCAAAGAGGTGGGCTTCTTTGCCTTTAATGAGGATTCAGCCGCATTGATTGCATCAACGTATCGACCGACTCGATAGTAGTGAAGTGCAAGTGTGTTGTAGTAGCTGCCGTCCTTCTTTCGCTTCGCGAGATCCTCCATTCTCCTAAGCATCGAGGGGAGATCGACACCCGATTCCACTTTGAGTGACGCGTACCACGCCAAATCGTTCCATGCCTCGTCCTTGTTGACTTGGACGGTGAGTTTTTCCAACTCGCGAATGTGCTCCCGATACTCTTCGCGGTTGTCCGTTAACAACGCGAGACGCACCAGCGAATACAGTCGATTCTGCTGAGCATCAAGTCCCTCGAATTGTTCATTGACAAGTAGCCCACGGGCTTCCTCGTATTTCCCTTCGTCGGCCAAGCTATTTGCCAAGTTGATTGTGTGTTGATGGACCTGCGGCTCACGTTCGACTAAGAAACGGCCATGGAAAGACGCGGCAAAAGCATTTAGTTGCGACGAACAATTTCGAAAGTTCTCTTGATGCCATTCGATTTTGGCTTCCTCTTCGGACATGCCAATACGATCCAGGCTGTAGACTTGGTACTGTTTTCCTTCACCGCGGACAATTTGCCTACCATCGCTGCTAAACGCCACATGATTGTTGGCGCCCAGGCCATCGCTGAGTCTGAGGAGTTCATTGCCTAATTCGATTTCAAAGACTCGCAGTGTTTCATCGACACCAACAGTGGCTAATCTCTTGCTGTCCGGACTGAAACAGATGTCAGTCGTTTGGCCAGACTGTCCCTTGAGTATGAGACGCGGCTTTACGACTTGGCCTCGAGCGAGATGTACGATATCGAATACCTCGATAATGTCCGAATTCTGTGCTGCAACCGCAAGAAAACGTGAGTTCGGACTCATTTGTAAATCTCTAGCATTGTATTGGAGCGGAACAGACGCAAGCACCGTTTTGTCTTTCAATGACCAAAACTGAATCTCACGATCGATTGCGACCAGTAGCGTTTTTTTATCGCTATCCATGGAAATTGTATCGATCGGTTTTGATTGAGGCATTTCGGCCGTTCTATCGATAAGGTCCCAACAATGCAGTTGAGATTGTGTCGAGACGTTCCAGGTCCGGGCAACTCCAAGTGAATCAACTGAAATCAGGAGGTCCTCGGAGGTCATATTTGTATAGACGATTGGGCCTTCGTGCCCTTCAAGCAAAGCAATCTGATTGCCATCTTCCGCGTCCCAAACACGTACGGTTTTATCAAGCGACCCGCTAACCAATCGGCTTCCATTGGGAGAGTACCTAACCGTGGTCGGCCAGTCGGAATGGCCAAGCAGAGTACGCTCCTTGCGCTGCCGGATAGAGTTCCAAATCTCGATTCGAGGCTTGCCGCTAGCCGACGGAGGTTTTGTCGCCTGTACGCCCATCGCCAGTGCGAACTGTTGTTTTCCGGGGCGAAAATCCAACGCGGCGATGGAACCTTCGGACGTCATTACCTTTTTCAGGAAGCCATCGGTGCGTGCAAGATCCCAAATTCGACAGGTGCCATCTGCTCCTGCAGTAAGGAGCAACCGCCCTTGGGCGTCAAACGACAAGGCTCTAATATGACTTCGATGGCCATGAAAGCGTGTGAGTACTCGGCCTGTCTGAGCATCGCGTAGATCGGCTCCGTCCCCTTGAACTCCGGTCGCAAGCGTTTTACCGCTCGGTGAAAAACACATGTGCTGTGTTTGATTTCGAGTTGTCATCGAGTCATGGATCAGTCTATTTTGGGACCAGCGAAACACGTCGACTCGGCCACCAAAACCGGAAACAACCAATTTCTCCATGTTTGGCGACCATGCAACGATTCGCGGGTCTCCCATGTGGCTCAGACTAGTAACTTCCGTGCCAGACCGAGTCTCCCAAATGGCGATTGTCCCGTCCCGTCCCGTTGAGGCTAGCCATTTCCCATTGCTTGATTCGCATAGGTCCAACACCATCTCCTTGTGCCTCTGGCAAACGAACAGGATTGCTCCCGTGGTGGCATCGACGATTCTCACCGCGCCTGTGCTCTCGCCAACATAGATACGTTTCCCATCACGAGAATAGATTGCCGAATAGGAATTTACGTCAGCAATCGTTCGGATCGCCGTTCCCGTAGCGAGATTCCATTCGATCACCAAACCTTTGCTGCTGGACTTTCCCGAAGCAGCCGCAACGGACAGGAGTCTTTGACCATCGGGACTAAAGGCTACTCTTGAGACTTGGGATGGTGGATGTCCTTTGAGCTCCCAAAGGAGTTTATTGTCGGGGACGCTCCATACGTATACTGTTTGCTCCACATTCTTTGCCCAGTTTCCATACCCCATAGCGACGTATTTGCCATCGCCACTCAGATCGGCAGTAGTCAATCGGACGAGGCTCTCAAATTTGCATTCCCAGATAGGCTCATTGCATAGATTCTTGACAAAGTCCCACTCCCAGTTGCGAAATTTTGGATCACAAAGATTCAACAGCTCCATTGCACGTTGAATGTTGTGCGACTCGTACTCCAAATGCGCTTGCGCTACGTTTCTACCGTAGATCAGTTGTTCGTTTCGTCGTCTTTCTAGCAACTCGGCCGCAAGGCTCTTTGCGGAACTTCTCCACAACCAAGTCGTCGACACGACAACGACGAGCATGGCACCGATCAACGCGACCAAACTCGGGTTGCGCACGCCCCATTTATAGATGCTCTCCGCGGCGGACGCTGGCCTTGCATGAATCGGCTTTCCGTCAAGAAATCTTTGAAGATCGTCCGCCAACTCCGACGCGTTTCCATACCGGTCGATGGGGTCCTTCTTCAGGCATTTCAGGCAGATGGTCTCAAGGTCCGCCGATATTTTCGTTGGAAACCTCCGCAACGAGATCGGTTCGTCTCGCTGCACTTGCCGCAGTGTTTCTTGGGTGGTTGCAGCATGGAATGGGGGACGTCCGACAAGAGTGTGGTAAAGAATGGAGCCGAGAGAATAGACGTCCGTAGCTGGGCCAATTGTCCCAAACACGGGATCGATCTGTTCTGGAGCCATATAGCTTGGCGTACCTACCGTCCGCTCGCTCAGTTCACGGTGATGGGGCGACGCAATCTGCAAGGCGAGACCGAAGTCGACGATCTTGGGTTCGTAGCGATCCGTCTGTTCATTTGCGCCGTGCTTAATTTTGGAAGCATTGCTTTTGCATGAGTCTGGAATCTCCAGCGCCTCAGGACGCGAGCTGGGGTTGAGCAAAACATTGGCTGGTTTCAAGTCGCGATGCACGATCCCACGCGAATGGGCAAAATCAATCGCCATAGCCAACACGGCCACGAGCCGTGCCGCTAATTCTGGTTTGAGAGGTCGGTCTCGCAAAAAATGGGAAAGGCTGCCACCAGATACGTATTCCATCGAATAAAAGGGCACCCCGTTGTGACTGCCAACTTCATGAATCTGAGCGATATTTGGATGTTGCAAACCGGAGGCGAATTCGGCTTCCTTGCGAAATCTCGCGATCACGGGAGCAGCGATGTCATCGCCCGGGAGGATCGTCTTAAGAGCGACGACCCGACCAAGTCGCTCCTGGATGGCACGGTACACAATTCCCATGCCTCCCTGCCCTAAAACTTCGAGGAGCTGGTACTCCCCAATCGAACCGATCGACGGTTCTGGTTCGTCGCGTAGGGCATCCCCCATAACAAAGTGGTTTCGATGATCGGACTTCGGATGTTCGACCCCTAGCGAATGGAACGCTTGGTCAACTTGCAAAAGTTTGACGATGTCGTCCTGATAGTCTGGAAATCTCCGCAAATACTCCTGAGTAAGCGTTTGCGATGTACTGTGCGAATCCTGATCTTGACGCAGGACATATTCGAGATAGATGATCTCCAATACGCTGTCGCGATCCGTGTGAAGCTCCGGGAAAATCTGGAAAACGGTTTCACATGCGCCGGGGGCATTTCTTAGAATCAAAGCACGCAGCTCCTCGGCTGCTTGATCGACCAAGAATTGTGGCGATAGAGCGCGGGTTGACGGTGGATTGGGATTCTTCGAGAACAACGCCGTAAACCTTTCCTAAGTGGATTGCGACCCGTATCGCCACATCTGTTATGCTATTCTTGTCTCAAGCAAGATGCCACAACCCCGTTGGATTGTTACTTCTTTTTTGGAAACCTATCTTGTCCACCGCCAATCCCCTTTCTGACAACGAATTCGCTCAAATTTTGGGACGGGCTGCACTTGGGGACGTCGAGGCTCAGGAATCGATTTGCAAGCAGTACGAACGACAAGTTCGCATCGTTGCCAGGGTTTTGCTCGGTCCCCAACTGCGACATCATCTGGACAGCATGGATCTTCTTCAATCCGTTCATAAAAGCCTGCTGATCGGTATCAAAGGGGATAAATTTTCTATCGCCAGTTCGGACAAACTCGTTGCTTTGGCCGTCACCATTGTTCGGCGAAAAGTGGCACGAAAGTGGCGAAAGCATCGTCGACAGCTTCAGCATAAGAACACCGCAAGTGGTGACATTGCATACCTTTCCAGTATTCTTAGTTCTATAACAAACCACTGCACCAATCCGATCGAGATCGCGGAATTTGATGATCAATTGGAACAACTGTGCCAAAGCCTACCTGAAATCGAGCGAAAAATGCTGGAAATGCGGCTCGATGGTTTTACGACCGGGGAAGTTGCCGAGCATCTTGGTTTCCATCCTGTGGCGATCCGCGTTCGATGGACTCGACTGCGCCAGCGATTGAAACAAACGGGAATATTTGCTGACTGGCTCTAGTTTTCTGTAACAGCTTGTCCGTGCATTGGTATCTCGCCTAGAGACTCTGGCCTTTTCGTTGACACTCTAGGTGATACTATGTCCAAATATCGAACTTGCATTTTTTCGGCTCTCATCGCGGTCGTTCTCGCATTCGTCCCGCTCGGTTCACTGTGGGCGGACCTGTACTTGAATGCCATAGGTGACTTATCTTGGGATAGGGTTCAAAACCCGACGGGGCCATCTCCCTTCCTCATTGGAGTGTCATCGAATAGCGATGCCCCATTCGACAATAAGTTGAATGCGTTCAACATTGGAATTCGGATTCTTCCAACCGCAGGCGCTCTTGGAACGATCTCGATTCAGTCGGTGACCATTCCAAACTCCAATGCGGTTTTTACGAGCTTTGCTGTATCACCTTCGCTGGTCTCCGTCCAGGATTTCCAAGTGATCAATGGCGAGAATGCGGTTTTTGAGAATGTCATGATTCCAGCGACGGGTCGAAGCCTATTTCAAGCTCAGCTTTTCTCGCCCAATAGCCTTGCTCAAGGCAAGTTCGAAATCTACGCCGAACGAGAGACCACGAATTACTTTACCACAACCACGTTTGATGGCGCGAAGTTCCAAAATGTGCCGCTTAACGGAGTTGCAAACGGAGTCTATCTCGGGTCGCTGACGGTGACTGCCGTTCCAGAACCCTCCTCATTGCTAGTTGCCATACTAGCGGGGATCGCACTGTCGGGTTTTCGACGGGTCATGAGTCGACTGCGCCGTCGAAATAATGCAATTGGCTTTTTCGAGAATCCAACAAAATCTTCTCAAGTCTTGTAACACAAGTGGCATGGATGGGTATCAGCCTTTTAGACGCTCATTGCCCAATTGCTAATCAAAGTCCGGTGGCTTCCCGCATAGCTTCGAATTCTCGAACATTGACCGGCGTATTTGCACAACATCTCCAATCTTCTCCCCGCAGTGTGACCTATGCAAGACAAATCCCAGTCCGAAACTCGACGCAGGCGAATCGCTAGACTCAAAGCCAACAAAGCTCGCAAACTGGTATTGGAGTCCCTGGAAGTTCGAGAACTCCTAGCCGCCGATCTGATCTACTCAACAGATCAGAATAATCTGCAAAGCGATGACCTTACGCTCGTTGCTCAAAACAATGGTGGCAGCCTGTCGGTGCGATTGCTGCGGACGTCAAACATGTCTCAAGTGGCTAGCGTCTCACTGGATGATAGCGGCGATGTTGCCCTGAATGTGCGTCGCAAGCAAACAACCGCAGGGGATATCGATCCCTTTGCCGATACGCTCCGCCTCGATCTTAACTCGCTGAGCCTTCTTAATACGTTCGTCGTTGCGAATGGTGGCGTGCTTACCATCAACTTCGAGGGTGGTGTCGAAGCTCCGTCGCTGAGCGAGGATCATCTCTTCTTGGTAGGCAGCGGTCCCGCCAATATTGGCTACGGACTCAGCGTCATCACCACCGCTGACATAGCGATCAATTCGGTAAACGCAGCCTTCAGCGGGGATTTACTATTGCGATCTAATCCGACAAGCAATGCGACGGGGGCCGCTCTTGATCCCGACAAAGTACTTGCCTTTCCTGCCGCTGCCGTTTCGATCAACGGTGGATCCTTGTCCGCAAACAATATCACCCTCGAAGCCAAAGCGATCAAGTCGGTTATCATCGGGCCGGAATCGGTATTCGACGGGGCTCTGAGTTTCGCCGAGGTGATCGTAAACTCAAGCGCCAATATCTCCGTACTTAGCTCTGCGGTCATCAATGCCACAGGCAACTTAATTGTCTTGGCCGAATCCAACATGACCACCACTGTCGGTCGCACGCCGAGCACCGACAACAATGCAAACGACGACGATACCGCCGAAGATGCTGCCATCGTCGTGAGCGTGATCAACAGCGTCACCAATGTTAATATCGGTGCCGGCTCCTCGCTGAATGCAACAGGCACCGCCAACGTCGTCTCAAATAATCTTGTCACCGCTTCCTCAATCGCTAACGGCATGGCGGGCACTTCCAACGCAGGTGGAACTGTAGCTTTGACTACGGTGACCGGCGACACCAACTTGGTAATAGACGGTGGAGCAACTATTACCGCAGGAGGCAATTTGAACTTGCTCTCCAACAGCATCCGCAGCGCCACAACCACGGCAACCGCAACCCTCAATGGTGTCACCGACGATAATAACAATGCAACTACCACCGAAGGCCAAACGCTGTTAGCCAACAACAATGCATCCACCTCCGAAGGGAACGTACAATTCGCTGCAGCAATCGCGATTGGGAACCTTGGCGGCAATACCATCGCGGACGTCAACAACGCCACCGTGAAATCGACGACGGGGTACGTGCTTCATCAAGCCAAAGCCAAGCATACGATCATTACTAAAGCCGACGGCTCCACGACCGCTGGTGGGAGCGAAGCAGGAATCGGCGTTGCCGTGGCGATTCAAAACATCGACGCTGATAGCGAAGCTCGGGTCCGAGGCATCTCGAATATGGATGGCTCTAAAATCACGATCCAGTCGATGATCGATGCAAGCAACCTCACGATGGACGCAATCTCGGGCCCAACGGGAACGAACAACAGCGGTGACGTAGGATTTGCGGGCGCATTAGCCATCGGCTTGGACGTTTCCAATTCTCGGGCTTACATCGGTGACGGAGCATCACTCAACGCGGGCGATGCAAATCTCGACATCCTCAGTAGCTCCAGTGCAACCAACATCGTCCGCGCAACTCCCAAGGAAAATGCCGCAGGCAAAAGCCTCGGACTCGGTGCATCGTTTGCACTCAACATCGTCGATCATACCACCGAAGCCATGGTTCGCGACGGTGCTTCGTTGGCAAGCGTAAATAATCTGATCCTCAACGCAACTTCGACCAGCGCGAAGACCACCGAAGCGCGCGCGGGTGCCGCGGGCGGCACTGCCTTTGCTGGCGCTTTCTCGATCCTGCTCGACAACGAAGATACAATCGCGAGGCTCGGCGCGATCGCAGCCAACACTAGCATCGGCGGAAGCTTATCGGTGACTGCCGATTCGACTGCCAACGCAACAACCCAAGCACAGGGAGACGCTGAAGGTGGTAGCGATGCGGGGATCGGTGCGGCCATCACGCTGGCATTCAGCAATCAAAACACCGACGTCCGGACCAATCGCAACTTGACCGTGCCGGGCACTTTACACTTCTTGGCGAACTCGGCAGGTTCGAGCGACGCCAAGTCGACCGCCAGCGCCAAGGGTGGCAAAAAAAGCAATCAAAACAATGGCCAAAACGCTGACGCGAAGGCAGGAGCAGGACGAACCAATGCCGACAGTCGCGCAACCGCAGTTGGTGCCCGCAACAGCAGCAGCACTCAAAGCAGTCCGCAATCGTCCAACTCCGACGGTTCGATTTCGGTTGCGGCAGCTTTTGCAATCAACCTGCCCGAATCTGAAACGCGAGCCCTCATCCCAGATGGACGCACCATCAACGTCACAGGAGCCAGCACGATTCGGTCGTTCGCCAATCATGACGCCAACGCAATCGCCAATGCGAATTCCATCGAAGCTGGCGACACAGGGGTCGGCATCGCTGTTGCTCTCATGGCTGCTGAAGTCATCAACACGGCAACCCTCGGTAACGGCATCTTCACGACAGCGGGTTTGACGCTTGAGGCGGGTATGAAGAATGTTTTAGGTAACCAATCGCACTCCTTTGAGGCAAAAGCCATGTCGGGTGCTGGAAAAGCCGACAATAGTATCGCAGGTTCGTTTTCTGCTTCTGTCAACACCGTCAAAACTCAGGCCACTATCAATCCTTTGGCAACGGTTTCCGCTGGTGGACAAAATGTTAATATACTTGCAACCTCTGACACTTCACACAAGGTACTTGCATCGCCGAAGGACCCCGCAGCCGGCACGAGTTTCGGAGTCGGCTTGTCGTTTGCCTTCCACACCGTCGATGAAATCACTCAAGCATCGATCGAGAATTCTGTAAGTCTTACCGGCACTAAGGACCTCACCGTTGCATCGAAGTCGACTTCGGATCAAGACACTCTGTCGGGTGCAGGGGCGGCGGGAGATACCGCGTTTGCAGGTGCGGTTTCGATTGCCATTGCTAATGAGGACACCATTGCGAAGATTGGTACTGGGTCCTTGACGACGCTCAGCGGTAATGCAAACGTCTCCGCAAACCATAAAGGAACCTCAGTCAACAATGCGGATGGCAAAGCCGAAGGTGGCGCCGATGCGGGGATCGGAGCAGCCGTTTCGATCGCGTACATCAACGAGTTTTCTGACGCTCGCGTCCAACGCGACATGAACATCACCGGCGATCTAAACATCCTGTCTACCTCGGTTAGCAGCAGTACTACGCAATCCAAAGCCACCGCCAAGGGAGCAAAAAAGAAAGAAGGTGAAACCACCGATTCCAAATCCCAATCGCAACGCAGCAGTGCCGACCTCCAAGCCGAAGCCAGTGGGGCTCGCTCGAGTTCATCGACTCAGTCGAACCCGTCCGCTTCCACTAACAGCGGAGGATCGATTGCTATTGCCGCAGCCGTGACGATCAATATTGCAGAGGCCGAGTCGCACGCGGTGATCCCCGCAGGCCTTAACATCAAAGCTGGCGGTGTTACTACCATCCGGTCG
>JANODW010000654.1:0-2684 GCA_031412875.1 Pirellula sp.
GCACATTTCTTTCAACATTTCAGGAAAGGGATTCATTTCCGAAATGGTTTTGTTGACGCCTGACGTGTTCAATTCCATCTCGACACCTGAGGCCGAGATTCGGTCCAGCGCGAACCGAATAACATTCATGATCGAATCTGGCCGCCACAACTGGGACGTGACGTTTTTTATCAAATCAGGGTGCGCCAAAGAATCAAACAGGCACGTTTCGGCGGATTGAGCCAATAGCCTAAAATAGGTTCGCTGGACTTCGACTTCGTTGGACTGCCAATACTTCGCGCGGAACTCCGCAATCTGCGGATGGACCGAACCCAAGACAAAATGGAAATCGGCCGAAGCCAATTGCTTTTCGATGTACGCCTCGCACCCCTCAAAGTAATCCGCCTCGAGTCCCAACCGAACATCGACTCTGCCCTCCCACTCGTGACGTGTTTTGGCGACCAACTCGACATACGCGTCGAACTCTTCCTCACGCATGCGAACATGCTGCGAAAAGCCATTGGGCATGGGATTGTGACAGGTCACGATCAGCCCACGCAGTCCGCGATCCAGTGCGACTGCCGCATATTGCGTGGGATCCCCGATAGCGTGATTGCAAAATGGCGTATGAGAATGCGACTCGAAAAGGATTCGCTTCGGCACTAGTGGTCATCTCCGAGGGTTCGATTTAGTTTTTTCGCATGCGCTCTAAGCGTTCTTGTTCTTCTTCGTAGGCGACGTCGATCAAGTGCAATACGCCCTCAACATCGGCCGCTTCGGTTGAAAACTCGAAATGGCCAGTGAGTTTCGAGTCCGGCTTCAACTCCCGCTTTTCGTGCAATTCCCAGATTTCTTCTGCGTAGTGGGTGTGCGCTAGCTCCGGTGCGTATCTCGAATAATACTCAGTAATGTTGTCGACGTCCCGTTTCAACATGCTCTTCGCGCTATTGTTAGCGGCTGCATTGACCGCTTGTGGCAAGTCGATAATGACCGGTCCGTCTGCGTCCTGCAATACATTGAATTCGGACAAGTCGCCGTGCACGAGACCCACGCATAGCATACGCACCACGAAATTCATCACCGTCGCGTGGTCCCGCACCGCTTGTTCGGCCGACATGGTAATGTCGTTCAGCCGCGGTGCCACATTCCCGTCTGCCCCGGTTATCAATTCCATCAGCAACACGCCATCGATCAAACCGTACGCTTTCGGGACCCGTACCCCCGCGTCTGCCAGCCGATAGAGAGCGTCTACCTCCGCCCGTTGCCAAACGACTTCTTGCTGGTCTCGCCCGAATTTCGAACGCTTTTCCATCGCCCTTTGGCGGCGACTGTTGCGGATCTTGCGGCCTTCCTGATATTGCACAGCTTTCTTGAAACTGCGATCTGCCACGTCCTTGTAAACCTTCGCGCAGCGTATCTCAGAACCGCATCGCACTAGAAAGACCTGGGCTTCTTTTCCGCTCATGAGGGAGCGAAGGACCTCGTCCACCAGTCCATCCTCGATCAGCGGTTCAATACTCTTGGGGGCTTTCAAAATGCTACTGCTTCTGGAACATGGAAACTCTTGCTGAAACAGGAATAAGCAACTGCGTACCCATCTTGCCCGCAACACAAACCGTTCGGCAACATCACCGCCGCGGGTGCCAGCAGCCAAATCTGCAGTAGAGACTTGATAATCGGCCAGCAATCAACGGATCTCCAAGGTGGCCGACACATCGTTGGATGCTCCGACGCGTGCCCGGAGAAGCTGAATTCCAACCAATACCTTAGCACGAGTCACCCAATACCGCAAAGCGCTCTGCCGACAGAAAGTGAAAGGAAGCGGAATCTTGTTGTCTTGCCCTGATTTTAGGAATGTTTTGCAAGCATTTTCGAGCAAGGGTGCTTGGGACCATCGTCCCGAGTTTCCCTTCGCTTTCATCAACTATTTTTGCAAGACCCAATTCGGACGCAGAAAATGGCATGTGTAGCCGTTGGGCTGATGCAAAAGATAGTCTTGATGCTCCGCTTCGGCTTCCCAAAAATCGCCGACCGGTTCCACCTCCGTGACCACCTTGGCTGGCCACCGTCCGGACGCATTGATCTCTGCGATGGTGGCGATGGCGATTTGCTTTTGTTGTTCGTTTTCGTGGTAGATGGCCGATCGGTACGAGCTTCCTCGATCGTTACCTTGTCGGTTGGGTGTGGTGGGATCGTGGATTTGGAAAAAGAATTCTAGCAATTGCCGATAGGAAATTTTTTCTGGATCGAACAGGATTTCGATTCCTTCGGCGTGGCTCCCATGATTTCGGTAGGTTGCGTTGGCAACATCACCTCCGGTGTAGCCAACGCGGGTCTTTTCGATCCCCGGCAGTCGGCGAATCAAGTCCTGCATTCCCCAAAAGCAGCCTCCGGCAAGAACAGCCCGTTCAGTCATTTGATAGTTTCCTTTCATTCCCTTTTTAATGGTCGAGATCCAAACGATCCGAGGGTCCTCTCGCCATCGCTGTGGGATTATACCGTCAGGGGAACTGTAGGAACGATTCCTGTCGCGTATTGGGCGACCATCGTCGCTCAGAGGAAATACGAGGCCGATACCGTTGCGTCAAGAAAAAAGGGCCGACTATTCGTAGCGCAAGGCGTCGATAGGGTCAAGCTGCGAAGCTCGCCATGCTGGATAGAATCCGAATCCGATGCCGATCATCAGGGAGACCCCGACTGCGGAC
>JANODW010000655.1:0-1267 GCA_031412875.1 Pirellula sp.
CGGTCGCTGAAGAGCGCGTTGACGTTGGGTGGCATAACATCATCCAAGTATCTTAATCGATCCAGGTTCAAATCGAGGATGGCGACGTCGGCTTGGAATCCGGAAGCGATGCGGGCTGCGTTGGCACCGACCACGCCCCCGCCGAGGATGGTGATGTGAGCCGGGGCGACACCAGGAACGCCGCCGAGCAAAATGCCTCGTCCCATTTGGGGTTTTTCCAGGTACTTTGCTCCTTCTTGGACGCTCATGCGTCCAGCGACTTCGCTCATCGGGGTCAGCAAAGGCAGCCTGCCCTGGGTGTCGCGAAGCGTCTCGTATGCCAAGCAGCTAGCGCCTGAGTGCAGCATGGCTTCGGTTAGTTTCTGGTCAGCGGCAAAGTGAAAATAGGTAAAGAGCGCTTGTCCGCGTCGAATGGAGGGCCATTCGGATGGCAAAGGCTCTTTAACCTTGACGATCAAATCGGCGCGGTTAAAGATGTCAGCGCCGGATTCGCACATCTCAGCACCGGCTGCCAAGTAATCGTTGTCGGCCAATCCAGAGCCTATACCGGCGTTGGACTGGACCAGAACTTTGTGACCGCGTGCGACCAATTCCTCGACACCCACGGGCAAAATTGCAACTCGGTATTCATCTTCCTTGACCTCTTTCGGGATTCCAACGATCATCGGCAATTGCTCCACTGGGGGAATTTCTAAATTTTTTATCGATAGCGTCTCCACAGAAATTCGGAGAGCTCGCAGTGTAGCGAACGGACACATCTTTTGCTACGAAGGCCAAGCACCATTTCGTGGTGGATGTTGGGTATGCTATTGCCTGCGAAAGCGTTAATTTCCCTCTCCCTGTACAATTCCCCTCCCAAGCCGAGTCCCCTGTGTCGCTTAACTCACCCTTCGATCCTTCCGCCGTCCCTTACGATCCGTATGCGATGCCGGTGGAAGCGATTCAAGAGCCACCCAAATCGTTTTTTCAAGCGATGAGGATGATCGGGCCTGGAATCATTTTGGCTGGAACGATCGTGGGCTCTGGGGAGTTGCTGTTGACGACGGCGCTTGGGGCAAAGACCGGTTTCATTTTTCTTTGGCTCATTTTGTTTAGCTGCGTGATCAAGGTATTCGTGCAAATCGAAATAGGACGCCATGCCATCTCGTCTGGGCAGCCGACGTTAGGGGCGTTGAACGCGTTGAATGGCCCTCGCATGGGCGCGCATTGGCTGGTTTGGTGGTGGCTTTTCATGATGCTCGCGACCGTGTTCCAACTGGGAGCCATG
>JANODW010000656.1:0-12266 GCA_031412875.1 Pirellula sp.
CTCGGTAGTGGTGGTCGTGCGCAAGTTCAACTCGGTGACCCAGGACTATTTTGACCTCACAGAAGGAATCGAGTCCGAGGTCATGCAAGGGGTTCGAAGCGGCAATGTGGTGTTGGGATCGGTGCTATCGCAGCGACTGAATCTGCATATCGGCGACTCGATTCCCCTGGAGACCAACGAGGGATCGACAACCTTGAAAGTGGTCGGAGTGACCAACGAATACATTGCAGGCGGTCTCACCCTCTATCTCGAAGCGAGCTATGCAAAGAAGCTCCTGAGCGTCGATGGGACGGACGTGGTTGTCGTTAAGGCGAAACCGACGGAGCTTGCAGTGGTCGAGCGACAATTGCGGGCTTTGTGCGATGAATCCGGTTTGATGTTTCAGTCGTACGTCGACTTGGTAAAAGTGATCCGCGATACGCTCAACGGGGTGGTCGGGGGGTTGTGGGCCGTGCTAGCACTTGGATCGGTGATTGCTGCATTCGGCTTGATCAACACGTTGGCCATGAACATCCTGGAGCAGACGCGCGAGATAGGGATGCTGAGGGTGGTCGCCATGACCCGGTGGCAGATACGAAGGATGATATTGGCACAAGCGTTGATAATGGGGGTTTTGGGTATTCTGCCGGGCGTGCTAACGGGCGTTTGGATTCATTACGTGATCAATTTGACCACGATGCCTGTCACGGGGCACGCGGTCTTGTTCAGAATCTATCCGTGGCTTTTGCTGGGAGCGCCCCTGCTGGAGCTATTCGTCGTTGTGGTGGCGGCGATGGTACCTGCAGAACGGGCTGCTCGGCTCAACGTTTCGAACGCGCTTCAGTACGAATAAGCAGAGTGGGCTGCAACGCCCGTAGGATGGGACCATCGTCCCGTCCGTATTCCAGTTCGAACCAATCGTCCCCACGACGCTTGCGTTGTGTTTTCTGTGTGTGCGAACCTCAATGCGATTGACCCACGCGTATCTATTTTCTATGTTCCGATTCGCCTGCTAGATTTCGTGGACAACTTTGGTGCAGCAGAGCTCTCGTCGGCGTTGAATCAGGATCGAAATAACGGTGTTGAATAGTTCGTAAGATAAGGTTTTATTCATGGGCAGGAATGGGAACAAGATTGCTTGTGCGTGCTTTGTTTTCCTATGCCTGGCATTGCCTTGTTTAGCAAGAATTCCGCAGTCCCCTCAAGCAAGTCTTCGTCGGGAAGTGCGGGTGCCGAGCGCACGGGCCGTGAGTATCCGAGACTCCCTCACGAGTCTTTTCCAACATTACTTAAAGGTGGATCCGGCCAATGCGGGCAGGTTCGTACTGCAGTTGCGTTCCGGGCAAGCGACCTTTGAATTCCTTCCGGCCGAGAGCCTTTTGCGAATCGAGGGATCGGCAGCATTGACCGCCGATATTGCCACCCTCGTCTCTACGTTTGTCGCCATGCGTCCCGAAGAAGCAATCCGGGTGGTCCCGCTTCACGACAATGGCCAAATCTCATTGTTGCGATTTTCGTCGGTTCCGGGCAAGTTAGATAATCCGATGCGGCTTGTGTCGGCGCAGCAAGAGCCAGCACCGCCAGCCTTGCCCCCGAAAGACGAATTCAGTCCGGCGCAACAGAATACCAATGCGCCCAATCCATTGAAGCCTCCGACCAGTTTGCCACTCCCTCAGTTTGAAGGGGTGCAGATTGAGATGCTGCCCGAAATCGATGCCATCATCTTGCGAGGCAGGGACCAGCAACTGTCGGATTTGACGGAAATCATCAAGAAACTGGACGAAGCGAGCCGTTTGACCCGTCCTGAGATCGAGGTCGTTCCCCTTCAGCACGCCGGTTCGGGTGCCATGGCAAAGCTGATCCTGACCATCCAAGAAAAGCTGACGGGATCCATTCAAGGTCGCGTGTCTATCACTCCGCTTGGGAAACCGAATTCGCTGCTGTTGATAGGATGGGGAGAAGCCGTCACGGCGACCAAGGAGTTGATCTCGAAATTGGATCAACCCACCACGCCCGATGCGCAGTTTGACGTGATGCAATTGCAGCATGCAACGGCTACGGATGTGCAAACGCAGCTCCGAGCATTCTTTCTTAATCGCGATGGGCTTGCGCCGGTCATTCAGTCCATGGTAGATAGCCGAACCAACGCGATCATAGTGCATGCTCCACCGCGAGATCTGCTCGAAATACGCAAATTGGTCTCGCAACTCGACGTACCTCGAGGCGCTTTGATGCAGCAAGCGCGCGTGTTTGCGTTGAGGCATAGCCTCGCTGCCGATATTGCGCGTTCCCTCCAACAAGCGCTTACGACGACGGCCAACAGTCCGGGCACCAGCATCCAGCTTCTGGACAAAGATGGGCGAACCGTTGCAACGAGCGGAACGCTCGGCACCAATCAAATCACCGTCAATGAGAGAAACAATACCCTTTTGATCGCCTGTCCTCCGGCGACGTTGCCGCTCATCGAACAGTTGATTGAACAACTAGATACACCGGGGATGATCGCAAAGATTAAAATCTTTCCGGTCAAAAATGGAGATGCGGCGGCTCTTGTTGAAACACTCCGAGCCTTGCTACCCGCTCAAAACGCAGGTGCACCCGGCTCCACCCAACTCTCCAGCGCTCCCGACGAAACAGCCTTGATGCCTCTCCGGTTTACCGTCGATACTCGCGGCAACAATGTCATTGTGGTAGGGTCCGATGGGGACCTGAAAATCGTGGAAGCGTTGATCCTGCGTCTAGACGAAGGGGACAAAATGCAACGCAAAAGCACCGTCTATCAACTCAAAAACTCCCCCGCAGTCGACGTCGCGTTGGCCATCAACGAATTCTTACGCAGCAAGCGGCAAGTGGAAACTGCCGCCCCCGGTGCAAACAATCCGTTCGAACAAATCGACCGAGAAGTAGTCGTGGTGCCGGAGCCCGTTCAAAACAAACTGATCCTCAGCGCGACCCCACGTTACTACGAAGAGATCAGCCGTTTGATCGAACAACTCGACCAGCAGCCTCCCCAAGTCATGATTCAAGTGATGATTGCAGAGATCACACTGAGCAATACCGACGAGTTTGGGGTCGAGGTCGGATTGCAGGACTCGATCTTGTTCGATCGGAGTCTATTGGGAGCAAACGCCAGCAACACACCGGGCTTCAATTTCAATTCCGGGGCCCCACTGGGCAATAGCGGCTCGGACAGGGCGCTTGCGAACTCGAATCGCGTAGCTGGCCAAGGGTTGTCCAATTTTTCCGTAGGACGAAGCAATCAGGAGCTGGGATTCGGTGGCTTGGTCCTTTCGGCCAGCAGTGAGAATGTCAGTTTCCTGCTGCGGGCTCTTCAAGATTCGCGGCGGTTAGAGGTCCTCAGTCGTCCTCAAGTGCTCACCCTAGACAATCAGCAAGCATTCATTCAGGTGGGACAACGCGTGCCGCGGATTGCCAACTCGAACGTCACTCAATTCGGTACGACCAACGGCCTCATCGACGTCAACGTGGGTTTGATCATCGGGGTAACGCCACGAATTAGTCCTGAGGGGAATGTCGTCATGGAGATCGACGCGGAGAAGTCCAAGGTCGGTCCTGAGAGCGAGGGCATTCCGGTTTCGACATCCAATAGCGGGACGGTGATCCGTTCGCCACGCATCGATACGATTACGGCGCAAGCCACCGTCAGTGCGGCCGATGGCGAAACGATTATTCTCGGTGGGTTGATATCCAGAAGCACCAATACGCAGCATCGAAGCGTCCCTTGGTTAGGAAGTTTGCCGATCCTGAAACATATCTTTAGCTACGACTTCAATCAGACGCTCAGGACGGAATTGATCATCATTCTGACCCCGCACGTCGTGCGTTCCCAAGGGGACATGGAACGGCTAAAGCAGGCGGAATTCGCGCGGATGAGCTGGTGCGAAGCGGATGTATTTGAAATCCATGGAGACATCTCGACGCGATCCACTCCAAACTATGACGTCTCCACCCCGTGCCCAGAAGACGTCGAAGTCATTTACCCCGATGTGGATCCGAGAGGATCGAGAATGAAACCTTCGACGCAGGCTCCGAGCGTGGGCCCCGCGTTGCTAGACGATCCGTCGATCGGGCTAACGCGTCCCTCCGAAGTCGTCAGGTCGAGCGCCGTTTCCTCGGCTGTGTTTGAAGCCAATCGCAGCGCGATGCCGTACCCATCCATCGGCGGCCAACTCAATGCCGGAGGTGTGCGTTGAAGAACGTGACTTTGTTATGCATGCCTTTGCAGCCAACATGGCTTCTGGGCGCGTCGTTGCTAGCCTGCCTGGGTGGATGTCAATTGGCTCCGCGTGATAAAGCGTCGTGGGCTTGGCAAAAGAACACTGCCAAAGTGGTTCCTGATCGTATCCTACCTGTATGGACCGATTCGGTATTGCACCAACCGGGCCAACCGGGCGTTCGAGGATTCGGCGGTCGCGTCTATTTTTATGGCAAGGAGAATACAGACCCGATCGAAGTGGACGGTAGCTTTGCGGTCTACGTCTTTGATGCCGAAATCGATGCACCGACCGATCAGAAACCACTGCGCAAATTTGTGTTTACGGCCGATCAGTTCCAGACGCACATGAGCAAGACGTCGATGGGACCGTCGTACAGCGTGTGGATCCCGTGGGGCGAGGTCGGCGGAGCGCCTCGCAAGCTCAGCTTGATCGCGCGTTTCGAAGGACGAGAGGGGGGGACGACGATTTCGGACCCAACTATCAAAATGCTGCCGGGTATTCCCGCCAACAAGGAATCGCATCCGACCGACAAGGGTTCGGAGGCAGGCACCGCATCGCCTATTAGCTTAGCGGCGCATTCCGAGTCGGCGCATTCCGAGGCGGCGCAGAAAAAGGGGAGCGATGAAACCAAGTCGAAGGACAGCAACGTCGGATCGATCGACTTGCCACCGGCGTTCCAGCGCCATTTGCGATGGCCGGCTACGAACTCCGAAAGCATCCAAGCAGCCGAGAGCATCCGGGCGTTGTCCCAGCCTGCTGGGGATCCATCCGCTTCGGTGAAGCCGCCGGACGACGCAGAAAAAAAGGGGGAGTCCCGTGCCTCTGCCGAGCCCCTCACAGGCCCGGTGACGACGCGAGTGTTCGATTACCGATCGCGAGGTTCTCAGAAATTTTCGGAGGCAAGTCGGGCTAGGCAAACTCGCAACGACATCCATAGCGGGCGTTGGATCGAATCGGTCTCGCGAGTGGGCAAGTAAGTGCGGCGTTGATTTGCTACAGCGACGCTTGGACCCTATGCATTTTGAGTGTGCCTTTGCGGCAGGTGATGACGATATGACCGGGCAGTTCGAGCCGTTTAGGGTGGTTCGATTGGGACGCGAGTTCGATGAGTCGTTGGACTTTGCGCCAATGCTTGTGATTCATTTCTCGCAACGGCCATCGCAAACGATGCCACATGACCACCATGGCTTGGCGAACGATTGGCCAAGGTTCATTCCGGCACATAGCGATAGGGACGGAGAAATCGTTGGTCTGCGATCCGCATGGCGATTCTTCGAAAGCGTAGCCCACTTTGGCGAGCCAGCGGTCTGCGAGTTGTTCGAATGCGGCATGTTCTTCTCGGATCAATTCGCAGGCTTGAAGCAAATTGCGATCGAGGGATGCGGACTCGGAGAAGGATCGCAGCATGGGTAGCAACTCGTTGCGAATGCGGTTGCGAGTGTAAACGGTCGAAGCGTTGGATGCGTCGATGCGAAACGTTTGATTGCGATCCTTTAAGTAGTCCAAGATTTCGGAGCGAGCGACGCCAAGCAAGGGTCGTACAAGATCGATGGAGGGAGCCACGGTTCGGAATGCAGGAATAGCCGAAAGGCCACTGGGACCGCTGCCTCGCATTAAATGGTGCAGAAACGTTTCCACTTGGTCGTCCGCATGGTGGGCCAGCGCGATCCATCGCGCATGATGTTTGTGGGCGGTCTCGAGGAGGAACTGGTGCCGCATTTTGCGCAGATTGTTTTCGGAGCGAGTGGAAGCATCGTTTGAGTTGGCCCGCGCGACCTCGCAATGCGCGCCCCATTGTTCGGAAAGCGATTCCACGAATGCTTGATCTGCATCGCTTTCCTCACCGCGCAGCGCATGATTGAAATGAGCAACAATAATACGATCGGAGTCTGGGCGGAGATGAACGAGGGCATGGAGAAGAGCGGTGCTGTCGGCGCCTCCGCTGGCGGCGACCACCACCTTGGAATCGCTCCACATCGCAAGGGGCCATCGATCGAGAATGGCAGTTTCAACACGGTTTGTGATTTTCATGGTAGTCAGGAGAAAGTCCATGTTGGCCACTGGCACGGCTAGGGACAATGAGTATCCTACTACATAGCAATAATCGCGGGTTCGGCAACCGTGTTCTTTGCAGATCGACGATCGTCCAAAGCCATTGTTCTAACACGATGGAACTACTTGATACCTCTCTGAAGCGTGGATCAATTGAAATGTTGCGAAAACCAAATGCTCTCTCTCTCTTGCTACTGTTCAGCCTTGGTTTATTAGGTTGTTCGGAACCCGCGGCCGTGAAGCCTGCTGCACCCGCAAAAACGGCCGAGTCCACGACGACCGGACTCAAACGTATTGTCTTGCTAAACAATACCGACTCTCCGTTTTGGGATGCGGCTCGCGCAGGGATCGCCAAGGCATCAGCCGATTTGAAATTGGCGGATCTCGGGCTCACGGCGGGAATGGATACCAACGATGGAACCGAGCAAGGTCAAATTGAGAAACTTCGCCAATATGGAACGCAGAGCGATATCGTCGCCGTGGTGATCTCCCCGACCTCAGCGACCAATCCTGCGATTGCGGATGAGCTCAAAAACCTCAAGGCCAAAGGGATCATCATCGGCTGCTTCGATAGCGATTTGGATGCCAAGTTTCTCGCGAATCGCGAGTTCTACGTAGGGACAGACAATGCAAAGGGTGGCAAAGTGCTCGGCACCGCAGCCAAGAACCTCAAGGCCGGCGGCGGCGAGTATGTTCAGTTTGTGGGACTCGATAGCCAATTGAATGCGATCCAACGCATGGACGGTTTCACCGCTTCGGTAGGCCCCGAATTCAAGCAGATTGCTCGCCGAACGGATGACGTGGATAGGCAGAGAGCTCGCGACAACGTACGCCAGAGCATCGACCAAAACCCCAATCTCTCGATCTTGGTCGGGATCTGGTCCTACAATGCCCCAGCCATTGTGGACGTTGTCAAAGAGCGCAAGCTCCGAGACAAGATGACGATCGTCACTTTCGATGCCGAGCAGTTGGCCATCCAGCAAATGAGCGATGGGATGATCGACGCGATGGTCGTTCAAAACCCTTTTGGGATGGGTTACGAATCGGTTCGATACTGCGTCGCCAAGATTGGTAAGGACGAGAAGACACTCAAGGAAATGTTCCCAAAGATGGGGACTCCCGGAGGCGATATTTTGGATACAGGGCTCAAAGTGGTGGTTCCCGACAAGGGTTCTGCTCTCAAGCCCGCGATGTTTGAGTCGTATGGGTCCAGCGTCGAATTCAGGACGATGAGCGAGTTCCAAGACTGGCTCAAAAAGTATGGCCTAACGAGTTCGTAACACGAATTGTCGCTCCCAATGAATCCCAACCGGACAAATCTTCTAGCGCGCCTTTGGTCGACCGTTGAATTCAAGTTGATTTTGGCGTGGTTGTCCGTAGTCTTGGTGACAGTGGTGCTCGACCCTGGCCATACGTATTTAAAGAATCCAGGCAACGCAGCCGAATTGATTATTCGCAATTCGGTCTTGCTCGGATTCTTTGCGCTTGGAAGCGCGGTGATCATCATTTCTGGAGGGATCGATCTGTCCAGCGGTTCGGTCATTGCAATGAGCGCGACTGTTTTTGGATCGCTTTTGATTGCGCTCGATCCGACTGGATTCAAAGAAGGACACATTGCGACGTGGGCGGTGGTGGGTGCGACGGCGGGAACGCTCCTGTCGGGAGCCATGGTTGGCACGCTGCATGCATGGTTGATCACTTGCATTGGCCTGCCCCCGTTCATCGCCACGTTGGCAACGCTGGTCGGGCTGCGCAGTTTCAGCCGTGGTGTGACTCTGGCGATCACCAACAACAAATCGCAGATCGATTTCCCCGACCTGGTGCTTCGGGATTCTTTAAAAAACGTCACTAGCGTTTCGATCGTGTTCCTGGTGCTGGCACTAGCGATTTGGTTTCTGATGAGTCGAACCGTGATCGGGCGTCATTTGCACGCAATGGGAGGGAACGAGCAGGCGGCGCGGTTGAGCGGTATCCGGACCGAGCGGCTGAAGTGGTTGGCTTATGTGATTGGCTCGGTATCGGCGTCGATGGTTGGCATTGTTTACTTTGCGGATACCGGCTCGGCCAAGCCCGACATTTTGGCTCGAGGCTACGAGCTCAATGCGATTGCGGCTTCGGTCATCGGGGGCTGCTCGTTGCAAGGAGGAATCGGGACGATCCCTGGAACGATTTTGGGTTGCTTGTTTTTGCGAACGGTCATCGACGCAGTCAACAAGATTGTCGGGTCGGGAGCGGATGTGTATGAGGGCATGATCGTTGGGATTGTCGTGGTCATGGCGGTTACGTTCAGCCAGCGGGCGGGTGCAGCCAAATCGCAAAAGTTCTTTGCGACGCCGATCGGATGGGCATCGATTCCCGTGCTTAGCATTCTCACGGGCGTTTCTTTTTTGCTGTTGTTTCGCGACAAGCCTTGGTTCTCAGGCATGCATGCCATCGTATTTGGTGCCATGGTTGCAGCGATTTTGATTGCGCGGGGTCTTTTTGAACTTCGAGAAAAGCGAGCGTGAGCGTTGCGGGGTAATTTGCAAGGTAAAGGGTCATGACGGAAACGACTGCGGCAATCAGCTCGGAAGCGATTCCGGTTATCTCAATCTGCGGGATCGGCAAGCAGTTCAACGCCGTTCGCGCGTTGAGCAACGTCAGCTTTGAAGTCATGCCGGGCGAATTGCATGCGGTGATGGGTGAAAACGGTGCGGGCAAGAGCACGCTCATGAAGATCCTATCGGGCGTTTATAGCCAATACGATGGCGAGCTTTATTTGCGAGGCAAACTCGTTCGGTTCCAAAGCACTCGCGAGGCGGAGGATGCTGGGGTTGGAATCATTCATCAAGAGTTGAACTTGGTGGAGCAGCTCTCTGTCGCCGCAAACATTTTTCTAGGTCGCGAAATCAAGCGAGCCTTTGGAATCCTCAATCAGTCGGCCATGGATCGCCATGCGGCCGAACTGCTCAGCCAACTGGAGTCGAGCATATCGCCGAGGGCTTTGGTCAGTTCACTGCGGGTGGGGGACCAGCAATTGGTGGAGATTGCCAAAGCGATTTCGCTGGACGCAGAGATTCTCATCATGGACGAACCGACCAGCGCCCTGACCGAATCGGAGGTCGCGCGATTGATAGGTGTGATCGATCGGTTGCGGCAACGGGGTGTGACGATCCTGTACATTTCGCACAAGATGGAAGAGGTGTTTCGGTTGGCGGACCGGATTACTGTTTTGCGAGACGGGCAATTTGTTCAAACGGTAAATCGCGTGGAGTCGACCCCTCGCTCCATCGCGCACTTGATGGTCGGCAGGGACATCGAACCCTCGCGCAAGCGAACGAGCAATCGAGACGAACGCGTGGTTTTGGAAGCCAAGGGCCTTTCGCTCGCTTGGCCGGGACATCCTCGCGGGTGGCGTCTCAAGGATATCCACTTCCAGCTTCGACGCGGGGAGATTTTAGGCTTCGCTGGCCTCATGGGAGCAGGCAGAACCGAGTTGCTCGAGTGCTTGTTTGGAGCGAGCCCGCTGGCGCCCCAGGGGAAACTAGTTGTTCAAGGAAAAGCGAGGCAGTTTTCGCATCCTGCCGAAGCGATGCAAGCGGGCATTGCGATGGTTACAGAAGATCGCAAGCGGTTGGGTCTTTTTTCGCACATGACGGTCCGAGAGAATACAACGGTTTGTTCATTGAGAGAATGCTCCACGGCGAGGGTGCTCAGCCGCATGCGCGAATTGGCAGCAACCAATCAACAAGTCCGCGCGCTCTCGATCAAAGCGAGCGGTCCCGAAGCCATGATTACTAGCTTGAGCGGTGGCAATCAGCAAAAGTGCATCCTCGGCCGCTGCATGCTAACCAACCCGACTATCCTGTTGCTCGATGACCCAACGCGAGGGGTGGATATCGGTGCCAAAGCCGAGCTCTATCAACTCATGGAACAACTCGCAGCAGACGGGGTCGCGATTATCGTGACCTCTTCCGAATTGCCGGAACTGTTGACGGTGAGCGACCGGATTCTCGTGCTATGCGAAGGGGTGATCACGGGAGAATTCAGCCGCGAGGAAGCAACCGAGCAGAAGATCATGGAAGCAGCGACGCAGCAAACGAAAGCGTTCTAGAACAATTTCCCTTCGGTCGAACGGATCGCTTCACGAGCCGCGATCACCTCGGCGGCTGCCTCGATTGCCGACGAGGAAAGCTTGGTCAAATGCCCCATCTTTCGACCGACCCGCGCGCCGCTCTTACCATAGAGGTGCAAGTAGGTCGCGGGTCTGGATAGCGCTCTTTCGAAACGAGGTGGCCCGTCCTCCCATACGTCCCCGAGCAGATTCGCCATGGCTGCAGGTTGGATGAGCGACGTGTCGCCCAGGGGCAAGTTGCAAATCGCGCGAACCTGTTGTTCGAATTGACTTGTTCGGCAAGCCTCGATGGTGAGGTGTCCGGAGTTATGGGTGCGAGGGGCAATCTCGTTGATCATGATCTCCCCAGCGTCGCAGAGAAAGAACTCCACGCACAAGACCCCTTCTAGTTGCAATGCATTGGCAACTCCCAAGGCGATCGCTTCCGCTTTTTCGGCGGCGCTGTGCAATGAAGGGTGCGCCGGGCAAGTCGTCACATCGAGGATATGATTGGAGTGAGAATTCGTGAACATGGGAAAGACGGCGGTCGCCCCGGTCGCAGTTCGGGCAACGATCACTGACACTTCAGCGATGTAAGCAATCCATTTCTCGGCGATCAACGGTTCCGGCCCAAGCAATTCGATTGCATTTTTGGCTTCCAACTCGTTTGCAACGCGTCGCTGCCCTTTGCCATCGTAGCCCCAGTTCACCGTTTTGAGGACCAGTGGCCAGCCGAGTTCCAAGGCAGCCGGCTGAATATCGTCGACGGACCGAACTTCATAAAAGGGGGTCACGGGAAATCCCGCGTTCCGAAGTGTCCGCTTTTCGTTTAGGCGATGTTGAGCGACGGCCAAGACCTGCACGCCTGGCCGCACCAACGTAATTTCTGCGGCTCGCGAAACCGCATCGAGGGCGATGTTTTCAAACTCCAGCGTGATCACATCGACCTGTTCGGCAAATTGCCGCACGGCCTTCGGATCGGAGTAGTCGCCGTAGATGGTTTTTTGAGCGACCTGGCTGGCGGGGCAATCGGGTTCGTCGCTAAAGACGATCACTTGATAGCCCAGTCGCTGCGCTGCGTGAGCAAACATGCGCCCCAGTTGACCTCCACCAAAGACCCCTAACGTAGAACCGGGGACAATTATTCGAAATCGAGGATCCATGGCGAATTGATGAAAGGGGAGAGCTGTTCGAGGTATCGGTTGGCTATTGCGGGTCTTGGTTGTTCAAGACAGACTGGGTTTGTTCGGCCATGTAGTCCTGCATTTTGCTGCGCAGCGAGGGGTTTCCCAGCGACAGGATCCGGACCGCAAGAAGACCGGCATTTTTGGCCCCCGAAGCCCCGATGGCGAGCGTTCCGACAGGCACACCACCGGGCATTTGCGCAATGCTGAGCAGGGAATCGAGCCCTTGCAATGCCTTGCTCTGGACAGGAACGCCCAGGACAGGGAGCGGCGTGCAAGCGGCAACCATTCCAGGCAGGTGTGCGGCTCCTCCCGCCCCAGCGACGATCACTTGGATTCCCCGCGACTGGGCATCGGAAGCGTATTGGATCATGAAATGGGGGGTACGATGGGCCGATACGACTTTGGCTTCGTAACGGACTTCGAATTGATCGAGCACCTTGCAGGCTTCCTCCATCGTGGGCCAATCGGACTGGGATCCCATGATGACGCTGACCAGGGCGTTGGAATTCCCAACGTTTTCGTTAGTCATTGGAAAAACACCCCATTCTTGCCATCGTGATTTCATCCTTTGCTTGCGAGTCGGTTCGTGCGGCCGAAATTGTAGCCCCCTTTTCCGAAATTTTTAGACGCCAAGAAGCATTCCGCCCTAGATTGACATCGATTTGCCCTACCATCTACAATCTGTGGTTCGGTTTGGGTTTCTAAGTTCCTTTTTTG
>JANODW010000657.1:0-2733 GCA_031412875.1 Pirellula sp.
AAGCCCCGGCTTGGGTTTGTGGTTATCCCGTCCGATAACAGATTTGTCAGAAGGAAGAGATGAATCATTTTTAGTCTTTCCATAAGGAGAATCGAACATGGATCGCTCGGAAAGTCAGGTGAGCTCTTTCACGATCAAGCAGGCCAAGGAGTTGGTTAGGGATCTTCATCAACCGTTGCCTTGGATTTATTGGGTCGATTTTCTGACATCGATTTTGGTTGGTCATACGCTGTTTGCATTGAATGCGAATTCGGAGCTTTGGCTGACAGGGAGTTTGGCTTATGTTGCCGCGGTTAAGCTGTCGCTGTTTGTGTGTACGGTATTTTCGTTTTTGCGGGCGGTAATGTTCACGCACGAGTTGGTGCACTTACCCAAAGAAGGTTGGAATGGGTTTAGGTTTGCGTGGAATTTGCTGTGCGGGATTCCATTCTTGATTCCGTCCTTTACGTACTATCCCCACATCGACCATCACCGCAGGAAGTCCTACGGGACGGACGAAGATGGAGAGTACTTGAACTTAAGCCACCAACCGCCTCGCGCGATTGTGCTTTACATGTTGCTGACGGCCATTACCCCGTTTGCTGGGTTGTTTCGGTTTGGGATTCTGAGCCCGATTGCGTGGATCTATCCTGGCTTGCGGAAATGGAAATTCCAACATGCATCGACGATGGTGATGGATATCAGTTATGTGCGTCCAGAAGCGAGCAAGCGAGTGTATCGGATCATGTACCTTCAGGAGGTCGGATGCTTCTTGGTATGTGTCTTCTTGGTATTGCATGCTCCCTTGATTGCCAAGACATGGCTTGATCCGTTCTGGTTGCATGCGTATTTGGTGAGCGTGGCGTTGATCGTGCTGAACAACGTTCGAACGCTGGGGGCGCATCGATGGACGGGCGAAGGTTCCGAATTGACGTTTGAGCAACAGCTTTTGGACTCCTGCGACTATCCTAGCAATCCTTGGATCACGGAGCTTTGGGGACCCACGGGAACGCGATACCATGCGACCCATCATTTGTTCCCGAGCCTTCCGTACCACAATCTGGGGATTGCGCATCGTCGCTTGATGGCGGGACTACCGGCAGACAGTATTTTCCGCGAAACCTCGAAGAAGAGTTTGATTCGCGAGATCGTACAACTTTGGAATCGCAGTTGGGAGGCGGAACGAAAGCGCCGCCATTCGGGCAGGAATCGGTCTTCGGGCAGTGAACGGTTGTCCAGCGCCGCCTAGTTTACTTGTCTTCTTTCTTCAATGCGGAGGAGTGGTCGTGAACGATCACCCATTTGTTGTCGATCCGTTTCCAAACGAGTGAAAAGTTTCCGCCGACAGGCTCATCGCGTTCCAGATGCCATCGGCCCAGCATGAGCATCGCGTCGGCGCCGAGTTCCTGCGTTTCGAAATCCGAGAACGTAAGTTTGCCCATGGTTTTGCGATCGGGATAGTTCTTTTGGTAGTTTGCCAAAGTCGCTTGCCAGCCCCGTTGGGTCTTTCCGCTAGAGCTGAAGGTCAAGCGTTCGTCTCGCCAGTAGGCGGACATGAACTCGGTAAGGTCACCACGATTCCAAGCGTCGGCTTGCTTGGTGACGATGTTTGCAAGTTCCTTTGCGATCGTTTGAACGGATTGGCCGGCACCCTCGGCGTTTCCGGATTGGCTGGCGCCCTTGGTGTTGCCGAGTGCGGGCGTTGCTTCTGTGAAAAAATGGGACCATGTCCAAGCGCACAGAAGGGCGCATGCGATGGGAACCCAAGCGGTTCGTTTGAGGTGTTGTGAGTGCGTTGTGTTTAGCATTTTGCGGACTTGCGTTTCTTTCCTATGGTTCCTCGTTTACGGACTTTTTCAATATACTCAACCGCAGAGGGGACTTTGCAGGACGTGTCCCCCAAATCCGCGGTGACAGGCCCAATTTTTTCGGCTACTTGGCAAGCAAATTCGGTGAGCGGCTTCACATAGCTTCCTACCGCAATGAGGAACGAGTTCATTTGATAACGCACGCGATCCGTTTCGCTATGGATCGATTTTTGTATGCGCTGCAGTAGTTTCTTGATGGCTGCAAGGTCGAGTTGGTTGTCTTCCGTGATGGCTGTGTAGCTGGCCAACGTAGCCCAGCCCGCGACAGCGACCAGTGGCTTTTTAGAATCGATCCATTCCATTCCTATTTCCCAACCATGCGGGCTGCCGGCGGCGACCCAAGCGACAGTGGAGGAGCAGAGGCCACCGCAATACGCTTTGGAAACCCAGCGCGTCAAATCTTTCTTGGTCATCTTTGCGTCATCGGCGATCAAGCCGGCCAAGTACATCGCGTCGTAGTTGCCCGTATCGTAAAGCGACAGCGCCAACGCGTAGTCTACCTTGATCCGTTTAACGATCTTTTGGAGTTCGCTGATCTTCACACCAAAGCATGGTTCCTGGACCCCATGCTTAAAGATCACACGCTTGTAACTGTCGCTGCCTAGTGGTTTGAGTTCGTCGAGGATTTCTTGTGCATTCATCATTGCTCTCATGGTTAGCGGAAAGTGCTAAGGCGAGCGGCGGGATCATTACTACCGTAGGATGGGACCGTTGTCCCGTCCGTTCGTAGGATGGGACCGTTGTCCCGTCCGTTTTATTAGTTCGGGACGATGGTCCCAAACTACGGCTAGTATGTCTCAGCCTGCCGCTCACCTAATTGCAAGCAATTCACGATACTCGATTTCCTGTAACGGGCCCACTTGGCTTCGGGCCCACTTGGCTTCGG
>JANODW010000658.1:0-3256 GCA_031412875.1 Pirellula sp.
TTCGGCCATGACGATTCACCAGCTTGGTAAGAAGCTCGATGTCTTTGTAGTCCACGTACATCGGTCGCGGCCGCTTGCCCTCGACCAGTAGCGGATCTCGCTTCTTGATTTTGGTTCGCAGACGCGCCCTTTTTCGGGGAACTCTTTTTCCATTGGGGGGGCGACGTGAGTTGAACATAGCCAGCAGGTCTAGTGAAAACGAAATGGAATGAAATGGAACAAAAACGCAACGCGTTTCCAGGGAGGTATGGTATCCGCAGGTCTTATCTCGTTCAATAGCCAATTGATGGCGGATTCGCTCGAACGATCAATTTATTCCTCATAACCTGCAAAACCCTAGACCTACGGGGTGAAGAACCGGTCTGACGCCCCCAAACCTCTCAGAATTTGCCCTCGGTTTCCGATAAACCAACGGATGCCCGAATCCGTTTCGTTTTACGGGGAATTCGCAATTGTCACCAAAAGGTCCGCAAATTTCAAAACTACAAGAAACGTTTCTTGTCTTGGGAATGCGTTCGAATTTGGCAAGCGTTCAGGTTTTGAGCTTCGCATTGACGAGCAAATTTGAACAGATTCGTTTGGATGCACTGAAAACGCTCATCCATCGCGGTGGCCCGGAGGACATGGCGGCTATTCTCGAGAGGATCGACCAATGCAACGAAGCGGAACTGCCGTTGCTGATGGAACATATCCCACTCTTGAAAATTCCGATTGAAGCGGGCCTCGCGGATCGCAACCCGATCAAACGACAACGCTCCCTCTGCGCGATCGCCAAACTGCAAATTGGCAGTCTGTTTCGACAACTCGTCCTGGCAGCCGAATCGCCGGACGACCCGCAGCAAATGGTTGCTGCAGAACTGCTCATGCAGTTGTCCACCAAACTGGGGGACCTGGCACGCCGCAAAAAGCAATCAAACGAAATGCTTCGCGAGCACCTCCAATCCGAACTTTTGCAGTCCATGCGGCGTTTTCAAGACCACCGAATCACCGACATCGTTGACGCTTGGCTGTGCGCGACAAACTGGAACGACACCGCGTTTAAAGCGATCTTCACTCCCGCAAGCGGAGAAACCATCCACAAAATTGCCGTGCGGCAAATGCGGCACTCCCACCGGCCGCAAATCGTTGAACTGATGGCGGGAATCCTTTGGAGCCAGGGGCCAACTCCAGAAGCACTGAAAGAGTTGGGAAGCCGCGAAGACCAGGCAACCATCCTGCAACTCGCAGTCCTTGTCAGCCGATACGGAATGACATCGTCGGCGAACAAAAATTTGAACTCGCAAATTCGCATGTCGGGGTTGGAACAAGTTGATTTTTCAGACAATGCCATTCCGCTCTCGCAACGCTGCAACCTTTTGAAACTGCTTTCGGCCTCATGCGCGCCTCCAGATAAAGTCTTGCTTGCCATCACGCAGATGCTTGAACTAAAAAGCAGAGAATCGGACCAGTGCTGTGCCGCAGCGATTCGAAATATGAGATGCCCTAACTCCGAAATGGTGGTGATGGTGCTCAGCGATTGCTTTGAGGTGCCAGGGATGGAATCCTACGAGCCTCCACCATGGAAAGTCAGTTTGAGAACCGCCCTTGAACGGCTTATCCAACTCTATCCTAGCCAATCGCCAATGGTTCAACGCAGCATCGAGTTTATCTTCGCTGACTTCCGTTGCGAAGAACTGATCAAACACCTCGAGGACTGGCCGGAATCCCATCTGAATGCATACGCCAAAATCGTACGGATCGCAGAAACAGGCTACGTCGAGTTCATACAAAGAGATGCAGCATCACAATCGGCAGTCAAGCGAAGCAAAGCGATCCAAGCCGTGCGGTTTTTGGGAGTAGGAAATGGGCTGAAGGAAATTGCCATCAACGCGGTATCGGACAAGAATTCAAAGGTTCGAACCGAAGCAATCTTTGCGATCGCGTCGGGTTACAATCGACGAGAGTCGATTGAGATCTTGCGACCACTGTTAAAGGACGAAGATCAAACCGTCATCACCGCTGCGAATTTCGCCCTCTCTCAACTCGAAGTTTAGGCAGCCATGATTTATCGCTTACCGATTTACTTTGCAGACATCCTTCGCATAGAAGGGTACGATCGAATCATTTTCAAATGGTGGTGGATCGGCCTGCCAATCATCGCCCTAATGGTTTTGCTTGCGTGCTGGCGTTTGACGGTTCAAGCGATCCTTTTTTGGAAAAAACCGCGGTCCAAACCCAAGGCGCTATTCCGACAACTTGCCCGCATCCATGGATTGAGCCGATCTGAAAAGTCATTGTTAGCCAGGCTCAAACCGACACTCCCCCGGGACACCCCTCTGGCTGTTCTGTTTGCAGATCCCTCCACATGGGCATGGAAGCAACTCGTTGACGCTCGAATGGTCGAGCCCCATAGCCTCGAACAGTTAGAGAAATTGTACCTGAAGATCTTTGGGTTTCCTCGTGATCAACAGGGAAGTTGATGGTATAAACTCTGGGATTCGCCTCATTTGAAATTGAATCTCCAGGAGAGTGTTCTGTGTCCGAAATCGATAATAAGCTGGTTAAATTAGGCTTGTCCCTCCCGCCCGCTCCCAAACCAGTCGGCCTATACAAACCCATGCTCATGGTAGGAAACCTTGCGTATCTTTCTGGGCATGGCCCGCTCCAATCCGATGGAAAACTTATTCTCGGACGCGTTGGGGCAGACCTTAGCCTGGAACAGGGCCAAGCGGCAGCAAAACAAACGGGGCTCGCTATGCTCGCTACGTTAAAGGCGGGACTGGGCTCGCTTGACCGAATCGTTCGCGTCGTCAAGCTCCTCGGACTGGTTCGCTGCACCGATGATTTCGGTCTAAGCCCCGCGGTTATTAACGGATGCAGCCAACTCTTTGTCGATTTGTGGGGCGACGATCTCGGAATCGGCGTTCGCAGCGCGCTGGGCACCAATGCGCTCCCAAGCGGAATGTCCGTCGAAATCGAAGCCATCTTCGAGATCAAATCCTAGTTATGACAGAACGCCAAACACTATCGTTTATCTCCAAGTCGCTTGAACGTGCTGGTCTCCACCCCAAAACAAAGTACGGTCAAAATTTTCTAGTCGACCTCAATCTGTTGGACATCCTGATCAAGGGAGCGGATATCCAGCCCACGGACGTTATCCTCGAGGTCGGAACGGGAATGGGCTCCCTGAGCAAACTCATGTCCCCCCTTGCAGGCGCTATCATCACCGTAGAAATCGACCGAGACCTGCAGGCTTTGGCCGCGAAGGAACTTCGTG
>JANODW010000659.1:0-4479 GCA_031412875.1 Pirellula sp.
AGCGGCGGTGGCTCGAACACGCTGAACGCTCTCTTTCGTAAGCCCGATTCCTATCATGTTGGCATCGCGGTCGTGCCTAAGCCTCAGCCACATCTGTACAACGCATGGTTCCAAGAAATCTTCATGCGCACTCGCGAAGTCAATCCTGAGGGATATGAAAAATCGGCGCCGATCAACTTCGCTGAAGGACTCAAAGGCAAATTGCTGATCATGACAGGTTCTGGCGAAACCAATACGCATATTCAAATCATCGAGGGACTCGTCGATCGCTTAATCGCATTAGGCAAACCCTTTGATTACATGGTCTACCCCAATCGCGATCACGGACTGCGGGAAGGCCAGGGCACGTTAGTGCACGTCAGAATGCACATCTTGCGATACTTGATTAACAGCTTACCACCAGGGCCTCGATAAACATGATCAGCCATGCATCGCGTTCCAGGACTGCTGCCACGGATCGCTCATGGAGGGTCGAACTACCCATTTCTGAAAGAACCCAATGTCAAAAGTATCGAATCTGAATCGACGAGCGGTTATCTCCGCAGGTGTCAAAACTTCGCTTGCTCTGGCCATGCCGACTATTATTCCAGGGACAGCGTTTGGAAACGTGATGAGTTCATCGCCCAATGACCAGATTCAATTGGGAGTGATTGGATTCGGACGACGTTGCAAGTATGTTTTGACGGAAATCTTAAAACTCAAGGATGTTCGCTGCCGAGTGGTCGCAGATGTTCAGGCGTCTCGTCGCGATGAGGCAAAGAAGTTTGTGGATACGGCTTATGGAAATGCAGATTGCGAGGTCGTTCGAGACTTCCGAGAGGTCTTAGCCAGAAAGGATATTGACGCCGTCTTCATCGCAACCGGGGATCGCTGGCATGCTACGGCTTCGATGATGGCAGCCGAGGCGGGCAAGGACATTTACTGCGAGAAACCTTGTGGTCTAACAATCGAATACTGTCAGCAAATTGATGAAACCATTCGCAAGACAGGTCGAATCTTTCAGGCGGGTACTCAGCGCCGTACGGTGAATCACTATCAACAGGCCGTGCAGATTGCCCGCGATGGTAAGCTCGGACGCTTGACGAAATTGGTAGCATCCGTCTACACCCCCGGACAAAACAACAATTGGTTGCCTGCCGAGCCGACACCAGATCGAAACGTCGTTGACTGGAACATGTGGTTGGGGCCTGCGCCCTGGCGCCCTTACAACAAAGACTATGTAGCTGGTAACTGGCGAGGACAATGGGATTTCGACTCCGGTGCTCGATTGCTGGACTGGGGAGCTCATACCATGGATCTGTGCCAAATGGCCAATCAATCAGACCATACGATGCCTGTCGAGTACCTACCTAAATCCAATAGCATTGAATGCCGTTATGCAGACGGACTACTCATGGAGATCGACTTCCTCCAAGATCCCTTCGGCCAGCGCACCGGCTGGATTCAGTCCAATGGCACTTGCCCAGTCCGCTTCATTGGTGAGAAAGGCTGGGTCGAAACAGGGGATGGAGGTGAAGTCCATCTGACGCTCGATGGCAAGGCAGCCGAGGTAATGAGCGATGGAAAGCCGGCCCGAGGAGCCGACGCCGTCAATCATTTGCGCAATTTCTTTGACTGCGTGAAAACGCGTAAGCCAGCGGCAGCGAATTCAACCGCCATGCGCCGTTCTCATATCGCTTGTCACGCAGCGGCATTGTCCTGGATTTTGCAACGGCCTCTTAAGCTAGATCCTAAAACCGAGTGTTTTATCGATGATGAAGAGGCGAATCGCCTGAAATCTCGCCCTCAGCGAAGCGACTGGACCTAAACAGCCATCGGAGCCTGAATTCGGGCCTTGATCGCTACCAAGTGCGCCGGTTGAGTTGCAACGCGAGCGGCAGGATCATGACTACTGTAACAAGCGGCCTTTGTCCCGTCCGTTTGTGAGTTCGGGACAAGGGTCCCAAACTACGGATGGTAGGTTTCAGCTTGCCGCTCGCCCAAAAGAATTCAGCGAATTGTTTCCCGATCGCTAACTTACGGTTTTGGCCCTGGCGGGAGCGTACGCAGGAAGTGGTTGGTGATCATTTGATAGAGGTGCCGTGTCGTATTCTCGCCCTCACGGATCGCGTGAGTACGATTTGGATAAGCAAACATGGAAAACGGTTTATTGTGCTTGATCAGCTCATTTATTAACAATTCCGTGGTCTGGTAGTGACAATTGTCATCGCCAGTGCCGTGGATTAACAGAAGTTCCCCCTGTAGCTTGTTCGCAAATGTGATCGGCGAACCCAATCGATATCCTTCCTCGTTGTCGCTGGGCAAGCCCATGTATCGCTCTTGATAGATGGTGTCGTAGTAAAGTTGATTCGGGACTGGGGCAATGGAGACCCCCGCAGTATAGATTTCAGGGTAACGAAACAGGGCGTTCAGTGTCATCGATCCGCCGCCGCTCCAACCCCAAACACCTACGCGTTCGAGATCCAGATAGGGACGTTCCTTTAACACCGACTTCACCGCTGCAGCTTGGTCGGCCGATGCGAGAATACCAATCTTTCGATAAACACTCTTTCGCCACTGGCTTCCTCGCGGGGCAGGTGTTCCTCGGTTGTCAAAACTCATCACAACATACCCCTTTTGCGCGAGCATGCTGTGCCACAACATCTGATTTCCGCCCCACTTATCGACTACGGTTTGGCCTGCGGGTTCGCCGTAGACATAAACGATTAGTGGATACTTCTTCGAAGGATCATGATCGGGTGGCAGAATACACCAGGCGTCGAGTACAACACCATCACCGATGTCGACGCGAAAAAACTCGCTCTTGGGCAACTGCGATGCCTCAATACGCGCGCGGAGTTTCGCGTTTGATTCGGCAACAAATTGGGTTGCGTGATCACTGAGGCGAACGACCTCGGTCGTGGGAGGCGATGCAAACTGAGAGGACGTAACAAGTGCCCGTTTGCAATCGGGCGAGAGAACGTACTTATACGTACCGGACTTGGTTTCGGGGGTAACGCGTTGCAGTTTGCTACCGTCGAATTGCACACGATAGAGATACATCTGGGTGGCGTCAGAAGGTGATGCATAAAAATAGATCCATTTTGTTTCGTCATCAATGCCCAGAATTTCCGTCACATCAAAATCACCCGACGTTACCGGTTTGATCGACGTGTCTTTAACGGAAGCGAGATAGATACGTTGCCAACCATCGCGTTCACTCAACCAAGCAAATTGGGACCGATTGGATAACCAAAAGAGTGTGTCCTGAACATCGATCCATGCGTTATCTTTTTCAATCAACATTACATCGGCTTGCGCTTTGATTGCGTCTGCAAGATAAACGACGAGCTGGTTTTGCAGTCGATTAAGCTGCTGGATTACTATGCGTGTTTCGTCGACCCATTCCATGCGTGGCAAGTAATTGTCCCGTTCGTCACCAGGGATCGGCATCCAGGTTATGTCGCGACTAGCAAGATCAATCACTCCGATTCTGGCAGCGGGGTTGATTGTTCCCACTTTGGGATAGGGTATGTACTGAATTTTGGGGTAGAGGGTGGCAGTGTTATTGACCAGTGGAAAGGATTCGATCCCAGATGAGTCGATCTCCCAAAAGGCAATGCGTTTACCATCAGGGCTAAAACGGAAACCGTCCCGGATCGAAAACTCTTCTTCATAAGCCCAGTCAAAAGTGCCGTTGATTTTGGTTGGTGCTCCCGTATGGGTCAGCCGAGTGACGGAACCACTCGCCAAGTCCTGTAGGAAGAGATCGTTCTTAGAAACATAACCAATTTTCTTAGCATCCGGAGAGAACTTGGCGAACATGAGGGACGACGCAGACGCATCCCCGCCAACTTGCATCAGTAATCGAGACTCCATGTCAAGAACCCAGTAGTCACCGCGTGTGTTATAACGCCAAACACGCTCCGTGTTCGTAAAGATTAACAATTTGGTTTTGTCATGCGACCATTGGTACGAATCCATGCCAAGCGGCTTATCGGCACCAGCAGGCGTTAGCATCTGGCTCGATACCAAAACGTGTTCAACTGAAGGGGCGGTGAGGTCGATTCGAATGATCGATGCATTGCCTGTCTCCGGATCTCGTTTGATCCTTTCAAACCCTTGGCTGTCGCTCTGCCATTGCCCCACGAACGTCTCGCCGACGAAGTCCTTGCTAACGAATATGGAATCGATCGTGAGATCCGTGGCCTGACGAAGAGACCTTTCTTGGCCGAAAGTAATCGTCGGAGGTGACGCCAGGTGAAGCACGGTCATGATGCCGAGGATTGCAAGAAATCGAAATGGCAAAAGGTTCATTGAATGAGTCCAGGGGGTTGGAGTTATGGTCATAACGCTATTATAGCTGCCAGTCAGCGCTCCACCGACGCGCGTAGCTGCCAGTCAGCGCTCCACCGACGCTCGTAGCTGCCAGTCAGCGCTCCACCGACGCGGGGTCGGTGGGGGCGGGGGCTCGCGTTGCGAGCTTTTTTCTGTAGCGGC
>JANODW010000660.1:0-4976 GCA_031412875.1 Pirellula sp.
CCAACGTAAACAACTCCCGGGAATGGGTCGCCGCCACATGCTTCAATACCGCTGGAACCACGCGACCCCCAATGATCACGATCACAAAGCCAACCGCCGCAATCTTGATCACCGCTACCGCCACAATCAGCAAGATAGACAACGAACCGATCGGACCGCCGCCCGAAAACACCGGCATCAACACCAGCACCAACACCGCAATAAGGTCCTGCACGATCAGCCAGCCGATGGCAATGCTGCCAACCGGGGTTTGAATCTCGTCGACATCCGAAAGAACGCGTGTCACGACAACCGTGCTAGCAAACGAAATTGCCACTCCAAAAAGAAGCGACGAACCGACGCTCCATCCAAACGCCATCGCCAATAACATACCCAACGTCGCTGCCAACAAGCTCTGGATCAACGCCCCGGGAATCGCCGCCCGCCGAACGCGGGACAATTCGTTCAGATCGAAGTGCAGGCCGACACCAAACATCAACAAAACCACCCCGAGTTCCGCCAACTGCGTCGCAATGGCGGCGTTCGCGACAAAGCCCGGCGTCTTAGGGCCTACCGCTATCCCAGCGATCAAATATCCAACAATGGGCGACAGCCCCAAGCGGAACGTGATGTACCCAAACACCAGCGCTACGCCCAATCCACCCGCTAGCGTCGATACTAAATCAATGTCGTGCATGACCCATTCCATCCTAAAGTAACCCTCCCCTCGCTCGCGGTTCGGGATGTTCCCAACTGCCGCTTAAGCCGTTGGGCGGTACGCGTTCAATGGGCAAGGATATCAGAGTGGGGCCAACGGCAAAACGCGAATGAAATCCAAACGTGGTGGCGTTTAGCGAAAAGTGTCAAAATACTTCCTAATAAAACCGCTCGCCCTTCGTCTATTAGTTGAACACAGACCCGCACCCTTTCTAGCGTGCTCTTTCCAGCACACTTCACCAACTTGGAAACAATGTCTCTTTTTGCCAACCCAACATGATGCGACCGGCAGCGTCTCAGGGAACCGCCAGCGGTTTCGATCAAACGGGCGACGACCATCGACTGTGGCTCCATGCCACTTTCGAACGGTTAGAACGCCCATTGATCGCCTATGCCATGCGATTATCGGGCGGCAACATCGACGTATCCAAGGACTGTGTGCAAGAGAGCTTTTTAAGGCTGTGCCGCGAAAGCCGATCGCATGTCGAGGGGCATGTGGATGCTTGGCTATTCAAAACTTGTCGCAATTGCGCGATGGACCACCATCGCCAGGAGGCTCGGATGATGATCGACTCGAATGCATCGGCGTTAGGAACAGTCCAATCGCCGACCAGCGAACCTGTGAGCTATCTGTCGCAGCGTGAAGAGGAAACACAACTGCATGACCAAATCGCCAAACTGCCTACCCGCGAGCAAGAGGTGCTTTCGCTCCGCCTGGCTCAGGGGCTTTCGTACAAACAAATTGCGGAGATCACCGACATGAGCGTTTCGCACGTCGGCGTAATTTTGCACGACGCAGTTTCCAAACTGCGCTCCGCCATGATCGGTACCAAATGCTTGCAGTCGTCTCTGCCACCGAACCCTTAGCCGAAACTCCCTCCTAATCCCCAAGCCTAAAACTTAAAAGCAGTATCATGACACACCATCCAACGTCCCCAGTCGATTTTTCAACCAACCCTCCAATCGAACCATGGCAGTTGACCGCTTACGCGCTCCACGAGTTGGAGGCCGACGACGCGCAGAGAGTCGAACAAGCTCTCTCCGAAAATCCTGCGCTGCAGCGCGAGCTAGAACAAATCCAAAGCGCGCTGGCCTCGGTGCGATTAGCGCTCACCCACTTGCCCCCGCATGCGAAACTAGATGACGATCAAGCTGCCGCGGTCGCTCATCAAATAGAACAAAGTGTTGCACCGAACCTGACGGCTTCGCTAAAACCGGTGCAGTGGATCCAGCCCCCTTTCTATCGCCGCAAACGATTTGCTGCTCTCCTGGCAACCGCCGCCGCGATCCCGCTGGCAGCAACCTGGGGACCCCTTCTCTGGGACGGCGAAAAGCCTTTCGCCTTCAAGGATTCCAATAGCGAGTTTTCCGTCCCTTCATCGCCGCCCATCTTAGCAACGCCACTCCCAGCGACGCCTGTACCAGCAACGCCTGTACCGTCGCCGTCCGCGGCTGCGTCGGCCGGTCCCGTCATCGTGGATGACTTCGAGAACACAGAGCGTGCTGCAATTTCTCCTTCTCCGGACGCGATTGCCAGCAACACCGGCTTGATCGAAGAAACTCCTAAAAAGGTCGAGGAGATTTTGTCGGAAACCGAAAGGGACGATGTTCTACAACGCAGCGAGATTACCAAAAAAGCTTTGCAGACCCAGCTCGCGGAGCTAAGAAAGAAGGAAGACAAATGGGTCGACCACTATAACTCGGTAGAAAAGATGCCCAGCGAAAAACAGGCCGGCGAAAAACAGGCCGGCGAAAAGCAGGCTCCCTTTCAACAGGACAATAAAAAGACGAGCGGCCAACAGATCGGCGACGTAAAAAGGGAAATAGATGGCGACATCGAGGTTGCTGCAAAACCCGCTGATCCTGTCAGTCCTCCCAGCCCGATAAGTGCACCCGCTGCCGCAAGCGGATATGGAAGCACCCTGAGTGGTTCCGCAGGAGGCTACGGGGGTGTTTCCGGGAGGAGCTATGGAGGAGGCTCGGGCGGTGGATACGGCGGTGGCTACAGTGGAGAAATAGCAGGATTGGCCAAGGATTCGAAATCCCTAGACGAGGTACCTCATGCCAGAGGGGTGGTGGATGAGAGTCCCCGCTTTCAGGCGATGCCTATTCCGCTATCGGTCAAGGATTCCGAGAGCGCTCGAGGTGGCGTCCCGAATTCTAAAGAGCGATTTCGGGCGGCGGCCCCGGGCTATGGCATGCCTATGGCCCTATCGGCCTTGGACGAGCGGACTGGGAACGATCGCTTGTTAGCCGAATCGAAAGCTCCTAGCTTTGTCCCCTCGGGAGACGTGGATCTGTTGACGGATTTGCCAGAGTCGTTGCGGGCAAACGTTCGATCCTTGGGATACAAGAGGCAGGACCGTCAAGGTACCGACCGCTTCGAAAAAATCGTAGAGACCCCTTTTGTTGAAACTCAAAAGGCTCCTCTCTCGACCTTCTCCATCGATGTTGATACGGCCTCTTACAGCAAGATCCGACAAACGCTTATGGAAGGCAACCGCTTGCCCAGCCCAAGCATGGTCCGTATTGAGGAGATGGTGAACTACTTTGAATATGAATATGCGGGCCCGCAGGATGGCCGGCCCTTTGCGTCGCACATGATTGTCGACCGTTGCCCCTGGAATCCGGAGCATCAATTGGTTCGAATCGGCTTGCAAGCCAAAAAAATCGATTCGCAAACGCGGACGAAGGCAAACATTGTATTCCTGCTCGATGTCTCTGGTTCCATGAACGAGCCGAACAAACTGCCATTGGTCAAGAAGTCTTTGGCGATGATGGTCAATCAGCTCACCGAAAACGATCGGGTTGCGATCGTCGTCTATGCGGGGGCCGCCGGTTGCGTATTGCCGAGCACGTGCGGTATTGACAAGCAACGGATTCTCTCGGCGCTGGATCATTTGGAAGCAGGCGGGTCCACCAACGGTGGGCAAGGAATCCAATTGGCATATGCAATTGCCAAAGAGCATTTCGTTCCGGGGGGCGCCAATCGCGTTGTGCTATGCACCGATGGCGATTTCAATGTGGGGGTGACTGGAGATGATGCGTTGGTCGCCATGATGCAGGAAAATGCCAAAAGCAATATCTTCCTTACTTGCTTGGGTTTCGGCGCAGGCAACTACAACGACACGATGATGGAGAAGATCTCCAATAAAGGGAACGGCATCTATGGCATGATCGACAACGAACTCGAGGGCCGACGCATGATGGTCGAGCAACTCGGCGGTACGTTGGTAACGGTTGCCAAAGACGTCAAGATCCAAGTGGACTTCAACGCCGCGAATGTGGCCGGATATCGATTGATAGGGTACGAAGATCGCCGATTGGCCAATAAAGATTTTAGCGACGACAAAAAAGACGCCGGTGAAATAGGAGCCGGGCACCGCGTCACGGCTCTGTACGAAGTGATCCCTGCCGGCAAATGGGTAGGCGGAATGAACCCATCCGAAGGTGAAGTTTCCAAGTACGCCAAGAAGCCCGCTCCTCCCATCGAGGCCCCCGCTTCCAGTGAAAACGCGTCGGAACTGTTGACCCTCCGTGTGCGTTACAAAGAGCCCGAAGGGAGCGAAAGCACCTTGCAAGAATTCGTGCTCAAACGGAACGATGCAAACGACCTCAACGCCAAGGATCGACTGCAAGTCGACCGCGACATGCGATGGGCGACCGCAGTAGCCGAATTTGGATTGCTGCTGCGACGCAGCGAGATGGCTCCGAATGCCAACTGGTCGGACATGCTCGAACGCGCGACCCACGCCGCCGGCGGCGATCCCTACCGTCTAGAATGCCTCTCGATGATGCGAAAAGCCATGTCGATGATGCGGTAGCTAAGCGGCAGGGCGCAAGCCAATGGGCACGCTCTTTCGCAGCGGAGGTCGCAGGCCTCCGGTGTTTCGGGCCTCCGGTGTTGTGGATGAGATCGCAGTTTTTCTTTGCAGGTCCCGACCGGACGTCTTGCGCCGTTCCGCTACTGTTACGCCTCTGCGATCTGCGATTCCCATTTGGGATCGTACTCGCGGCGCCAAAGATTTTTGGGGATGGTTTCATCGGTCCATCGCCCGTCTTTGCTTTGGGTATGAACGACGCGGTCGGTGCGATGGGCTGCGTTTCCTAAATGGCAAAGCAACGTGCTTTGGTGACCGCTTAGGATGGGTTGATTGAGTTTGGACGGATCGTTGGTGCGGATGCAATCGATAAAGTTTTGCATATGCTCGGGTTGCCCATCGCTGGTCTTCTCACCCGAGTCGATCAATTTGTTGGCCGAGTTGTAAATCTTGTAGTTT
>JANODW010000661.1:0-9410 GCA_031412875.1 Pirellula sp.
CGCTTGCGATGGTACTCGTACTCGTACTCGAAAACAAGCGATCGAGCGCGAGTACGACTGCAGGATGCGTTCATTGCCAGGCTCGACGCCACTTTTTGGCGGGACTCACATTGGCGTTCGTTTTCATCGAGAAACGTCTTACATTGCTCTTTGTAAAAACGCCAGGATGTGTCAGGCTGGATTCATTCGGAATCAATTTTTCAAGGAGGAGTTTTCCATGGATGGAAACTACTTGCCCGGTGTCATCGTACCAAGACAAGAAATGAAGGAAATCAACAAACGAATCATTCGCTCGGAAACACTGCCGTCTTACCGTAGGATGGGACCATTGTCCCATCCGTTTGTTCGTTCGGGACAATGGTCCCAAACTACGGCAGGTAGGCTTCAGCCTGCCACTCGCCTTCTTGCGTCTTCAGTTAGCCGTCTCAGATTGGGAAGGAGGGGTGTCGAAGTGGGATCGTTGAGATTGAGGGAGCTTTGGTACAATCGTCCACTCGGATCGAAAGCGATTACAAAACGGTGATGATTGAATAGACACGGTCATGACGTTGGCAGTTAAAATAGCGATGGTATCCACCCCGTCGCGGCCGGCATCTCCCTTGTCCCATTACGAATGCAAAGATTGATTTCAAATACGTGTTTTGCACGCCTGATTTTTGGGATTGCGTTGGTGTCGTTTGGCAGCAATTGGGTGCAGGGTGATTTTGTTTTTTATCGATTGCCTGGAACGCGATTGCAAGCGATTTTGGAGGGCAAAACAAAACAGTTGGCGGGACGGCTCATTGAATACACGCATCCGACCTTTGGTTCGATGTCATTGAGTCTGGACGATGCGATCGTGGTCAAAGCGCCAACCCGGCAGGACGAATTCAGAAGCCTGTGGGCCAAGGCGGTGAAGTCCAAGGACATCAAGGACTATTTGGAAGCGGCTAGGCAAGCGCTCAAGCGTGGGTTGCTCAAAGAATTTTATGAGTGTTGTAGCGCGGCGTACAAGATCGATCCTGACAATGCGATCGTCAAACGGCTGGTGGAGGCAAGGCGATTGGTCAAGCAGCCGTTGGGAGATCCAACCGGTGTTGAAAAGATGCTTCGAGAATCGACCAACCTGTCCCATCTCAAGGTGGAGGTGAGCCCCCATTATGTTTTGTTGCATGACACCGGGGATGCCAAGATCGGTCGCAAGGCAAGAGCCAAAGTTCGCATCGACTTGCTCGAGGTGGTGTACGAATCTTATTTCATGAAGTTTGCGATGGATGGCTTGGTATTGGAGCCTCCGCGAGAACATCTGATGGTGCTGCTCTTTGCGGAGGAAAGTACGTTTCAGCGATATGCGACGGTCCTGGATCCTGAACTGCAGATGGTTGCTGGATTTTGGTCTCCGAAGGACAACGTGGGGGTGTTTTACGATCAAGGAACGACCAAGCAGATGAAGCAGTTGTCCCAGATGGCGAAGGAAATGCAGAAATCGAAGGTCAAGTACCGAGGATCCGCGGCATCGCAAGAAAAAGCGCATCTGGCCAATGCATTCGAGTTGCTGGTCAAAGTAGCGAAAGAAGAGTCGGACATCGAGGTCGTATCGCACGAAGCGACCCATCAGTTGGCCGGGAACACGGGTGTATTGCCGCGAGGCAAAATTGGAGCCAGATGGGCACACGAGGGTCTGGCGAGTTATTTCGAAACACCGGCTGGAGCGGGTTGGGGAGGGATTGGGGCGGTCAATCAAAACCGATTGGCGGATTTTCGAATTGTGGCCCAGGACCCCAATCGCAATCGGCTGGAGCTGATCATTTCGGATCGACTTTTTTATACGGCAAAGGATGCAGGAGAAGCGGTCGAAGCCTACGGTCAAGCTTGGGCATTGACCTACTTTCTCATGGAAACGCGTTTTGAGAAACTGCTCAATTACTATCAAAAGTGCTCAGGTTTTGAGGATGATGCGCCTCTTAAAGAGCGCGTCCAAGTGTTCACCGAGGTGTTTGGTGACCTGCGTTCGCTGGAACTCGAGTTCTATCGCTTTATGGGTTCGCTGAAGAGCGACGTGGATCGAATCCGCGAGGTCTCGCGGCAGTAATCCGCGCAGTATTATCCGCGGGAGAGGAGCAAAAAAAATTTAAACTTCTTTCTTGCCAAAGAAGTTCCGATGGTGCTTTTTGCAATCATTCGGTGTATTGTCAAGGCCTGGTGCGTATGGGCGGAATGCGGAATTTGGTTTGCACACGGTCACTTTTGAGATGGATGGAGGGCGTAATGCTTTTCGAAAGACTGGAAACACGGCAGCTAATGGCGGGCGATCTTGCGAGCCAATTGAGTGTGAATGCTTGCTCTGCATTTGAGAGTAGTAATATAGAAACGTTCATGGTCGGGAACTCGATCGCAAGTTTCGCTGGTGTGCAGACAGAGAAGCAATTTGCTAAGTCGGAAACGAAGTCGGAAACGAAGTCGGAAACGAAGGCGGAGATTTTTTCTGAGGAAGTCCTCTACGGTCCGTCGGTGGGTGCACCCAAGATCCAATCGGTTGTCTTTGGCGACGGCACTGCACAGAGATCCAATATCAATCTCATCACCGTTCAGTTTGATTCCGTTGTGGACATTGCTCCCGGTGCGTTTGTGTTAGCGCGAAAGAACGGAGCGATTTGGGATAGCTTAAGTTCCGAATTGACAATTCAGGTCGTGACGACCGCTATCAATGGAGGCACCCGTGCGACCCTCAGCTTCGCAGGATCGGGAATTGTCGGAGGATCGTTAGCGGATGGGAATTATAGGCTCACTGCGATTGCGGGCAGCATTACCAAAAGTGGAGTGCAGTTGGACGGCGATGGGAATGGCACTGCGGGGGACAACTTTGTTCGAGGCGAGGCTTCCAGTGAAAATTTCTTTCGGCGGTTCGGCGACTTGGACGGAAACCGTTTGGTCGACAATGCGGACATAACGACTTTCAAATTGGGCAATGGGACGAGCCTTGGCGACGCGAATTACAATGCGAACATTGATTTCAATGGCGATGGTTTCGTGAGTGGTTTGGATGTGGGGCGGTTCCGAATTCGGAATGGAACACCGTTGAGCTTCTAAGCAAACGGCAGGATCAAACCGACCGTAGGATGGGACCGCTGTCCCGTCCGTTTTTTAGATCGAGACTCGTTTTTTTGTTCGAGACTCGTTTTTTTGTTCGGGACAATGGTCCCAAACTTCGGCTGGAATGTTTCAGCCTACCGCTCGCAGTAGAGATACGTCTTCGTGGATTTCGGGCGGTTTTTCTTCATGCGATCTTGGCTGAGAGGTTGACGCATTCTGCGCTCCCATGGTTGTATTTTGTTCTTGTCGCGGTTTTTTTGAGCCAATTGCGTGAATGATTGCGTTTTAATCGTTAGAATCCGAGTTACCGCTACTATTCAACGTGCTTATTCGCAGTTAGTTTCGTTTGAGCTGTTGACAGCGAAGCGCCCTCCCCTGAACAAATTGATTCGTTTTATTTCGATTGGTCCGGAACAGTATTCGTTCTTTTATTGGAAGGTTCGCGATGAGCAAATTTCGACGTTCGATTCGGTCTAGCCGCAAATGGAAATCATCGATCGAAAGGAGCTCGAAACGTTTGCATTTGCTTTGTGAATTGTTGGAACCGCGTCAGCTCATGGCGAACGATGTGATGAGTGCGTTTGCAATCGATTCTTGTCCTGCTTTCGATGCAGAACCATCTGCTGCATCGGCAATGATTACCAAGAGTGTAGGGATTTCAAGTCCTTCCAGCGAAATGGCGAAGCTTCCGTTAGGCGACGAAGCGGAAGCGGGGATGCCTTTTGCGGTCAAGCCAACGCATCATTACATTGCGGATAGCAAACCGATTGGGATGGTCATTCATCCGTCGCGTGTTGCGGTTCAGTTCGAAGCGGCCAAACCGGAAGCATCGCTCCTGTCGGAATTAGGTCTTACCTTTGTTCGGCCCATCAACACTGAGGTCGCGGTTTATGAGATGGCATTCGCATCTGGCGACGAGGCAGCGAGATCGGCATTGGCCAGTGCGCCGTCGGTATTGAGTGTAGCGCCCGTTTTTGTGATTCAGAGTTCGAATTCCGAAGCGGTGTTGCTTGACGAAGTCATCGTCGCGTTGAAGCCCGGCGTGACGGCCACGGACTATTTCGCAGGCAACTCGCATTTCAAGGCATTTCGAGCGTTGCCTGGAACTCCGGATCAGTTTGTTGCCACCGTGGCTGCTGGGGTGGGCGAAGCGGCTTTAGCAGTCGCGAATGAAGTGAGTTCCGAGGAGGGAGTGGCATGGGCATCTCCGAATTTTTACCAGGCGTGGCAGAAGTACTTCATCCCCAATGACGCGCGGTTTGGAAATCAATGGCACGCACACAACACGGGACAAGGCGGGGGTCTCATCGATGCAGACGTCGACTTGCCAGAAGCGTGGGATGTCAATCCAGGTGGATCCGCCTCGATCACGATTGCGGTCATCGACGATGGAGTATCGACGGATCATCCAGACATCGATGCTTGGACCAATCCAGGTGAGATTGCGGGCGATGGCATCGACAATGACAACAATGGTTGGATCGATGACTTGCGAGGTTGGAATTTTGTAGCCAACAACAATGCGAGTCATCACACCGATGCGGCCGATGGACACGGGACGGCGGTAGCGGGAGTTGCCGCCGCGCGAGGAAACAATAGCATTGGGGTTGCGGGGGCATCCTACAACTCGAAAGTTCTCAGCGCCAAGATGTTTGAGGGAGCTGCAGTCGCGTCGGACGCCAACATCGCCGCTGCGCTTTACTATGCCGCTGGTCGTACCGCGTCCGGCACGGGAACGTGGAATGCGGCTTCGGTAGTGAACAACAGTTGGGGTGGTGGCGGAACGAATACGGCCATCAACGCAGCATTGGTTTGGGGCACGACGCTTGGTCGGCAAGGTGCGGGAGCCGCGTACTTCTTTGCGACCGGCAATGGTTTTGGCGCGGTCAGCGAGCCAGCGGTGCAGTCGCTGAACATTCCTGGCGTTATTGCGGTGGGAGCCACGAACAATTTTGGCATATTGTCGGAGTACAGTAACTTTGGGCCATCGGTGGATTTCGCGACTCCGAGCGACGATTCGCGGCCGGGAACATTGACGATCGACACGACGGATCGAGTGGGAGCGGCAGGCTACGATCCGGGTGATTACACCGGCATCGGAGCGACCGGGTTCGGAGGAACGTCATCGTCTACTCCTTTGGCGGCAGGAATTGGGGCGCTGGTACTCGCTCAAGCGGCAGCGCAAAGCATTCCGCTTACCGCTCCGCAATTGAGGAGCTACCTGCGCAACAACACCGACATTGCTGGCAACGGGATTTTTCAGTACAGCCCCATCAATGGCAAGAACAATGGCTTCGGGTTTGGAAGGCTGAACGCAGCCAGTGCGTTGCAGGCGCTCGGCAAGGCCGAAATTTCTGTGATCTCGGTAACCTCGGAATTGTTCGATGCTACCAGCGCTACGAATTTCGGAACCATAGTCGTCGGTGAATCGCAAGATTTGACCTTGCGAGTTCGCAATCAAGGAACCACCGCGCTGAACTTGACCAGCCTTACGATTGCATCCGGTCCGTATACGATTGTCACTGGATTCGATGACACCTCGCTCACGTTAGGCGAAGCTGCGACATTCACGATTCGATTTACCCCGACGGCTGCTGGAGTTGCGACGCGAACGATCACTATCCTTTCGAACGATTTGGATGAAGCCGAATTTACGTTTGATGTCACCGCGACGGCGATCGCACCTTCGGTAGGGGGCAATGTATTCGAGGACTGGGATGGAGATGCGGTCAAGGACGCACCGGACACGAACTTGCCCGGCCGGACCGTTTATCTCGATACGATTGCAAACGGCGTGTTTGATTCGGTTTTAAATACCAATACTTTTAGCAACACGACTCCTTTAGCCATTCTCGATAACGTTACGGTTACCTCACCGTTGCCGGTTTCTGGAGTTACCAACTTCGTTACCGACGTCAACGTAACGTTGAACATCACCCACACTTGGGATTCTGACTTAGACATCACGCTGATTGCTCCCAATGGAACAAGAATCCTGTTGGTTTCGCGGGCCGGTGGTGCCAACGATAACTTCACCAATACGATTCTCGACGACGAAGCCGCAACCTCGGTGCAGAGCGGTACCGCTCCCTTCACGGGTAGCTACCGACCGTTTCAGCCACTCTCGGTCTTGGATGGCCTGACGGGTTCGGCCGTGAATGGAACTTGGTCCCTGGAAGTCCGAGACAACGCAACGGACGACCAAGGGACGCTCAACAACTGGTCGATTACCATGACGACCGGTGAGCAATCGACTCAGTCCAAGGCCAATGGCTTTTATGCATTCTTTGGTTTGCCAAACGCGAGCTACACCGTGAGGCAGCTCCCGCCGAGCGGATGGACTGCTTCGGGGCCCGCGGCAGGTCATTCCATTGTGATTGCGGCCGCGACAGATTCTTTCACGGCTCGCGATTTCGGATCCGGTCAGAACAACAAATTCTATGGGCAGGTCTTTGGCGATTTGAACAGGGATGGATTGTTTGATGCGTCCGAGGTTGGTTTGGGCGGTCGAACTTTATATGTCGATGGGAACACCAACGGAGTCCTCGACGGCTCGTTGACGACTACTTTGTCCAATACAACTGCGTTACCCATTCCCGACGTGACGACGGTGACCTCGACGATCACTTCCTCGGTGGTTGGTGCCCTGGCCGACGTCAATGTTCGAATCAACATCAGCCATACGTTTGATTCCGATTTGGATGTGTTCTTGGTTCATCCTGATGGAACCCAGATTGAGTTGTTTACTGACGTTGGTGGTTCAGGCGCCAATTTCGTTAACACCGTTTTGGATCAACAGGCAACGACGGGAGTCATCGGTTCGACTGGATTCAACACTGCTCCGTTTACAGGGACCTTCCGACCCGAAGGCAATCTGTCGGTATTGAATGGCAAGCTTGCTAGCGGCGTTTGGACATTGCGAATCACTGACGATTTTAGTGGCGATATCGGCACTCTGAACAGTTGGGATTTGATCCTCTCCGCCAGCCCTGACGTGGCGACGACGACCGCAGCCAACGGTACGGCATCCTTCAATCTTGCTGCAGGGGCGAATCAAGTTCGACTTGCTCCGTTGGCTGGTTTCGCCAACACCCTTCCGGCCGACGGACTGCGTACGGTGACGGCAGCCGGTGCTCCTTTGTTCGATCAACGTTTTGGTTCCAAGACAGCGCCCAAGGTCGGTAGCGTGGTGTTCGGTGAGGGCACTCAGCGATCCATGGTCAATAGTATCACCGTGGATTTTGATTCGGTGGTCGATTTGACTGCTGGAGCGTTTGTTTTGGAACGCAAGAATGGTGCGAACTGGGATAACCTGGACTCCGAGCTGACGATTGGTGTCGCTACAAGCCTGTTCAACAACAACACGCGGGCCACTCTCACCTTTACGGGATCAGGAGTGATTGGCGGATCGCTTGCAGACGGGAACTATCGGCTTACGATGGTCGCCGCCAATATCGTTTGGAATGGTTTGCAGCTAGATGGAGATGGCAACGGAATTGGCGGTGATAACTTCGTGCGAGGCACGGTTGACACCGACAACTTCTTTAGAATGTTCGGTGACTTTGACGGCAATCGAGCAGTCAGTGGTTTGGATGTGGGGCGATTCCGGTTAACCAACGGGACGACGGCTGGGGATGCAGCCTACAATCCCATTTTTGATTTCGACTCAAACGGCTTCATCAGTGGCTTCGATTTGGGACGCTTCCGCATCCGTATCGGTACTCTGCTAGGTTTTTAGGAATTCCGCTTTCCTAAGCGTCCGAGTCCCGTTCGTTCCGTTCAAGCATTGCTTGGGCGGAACGTTTTTTGTCTTCGCCACCCTTTGTAGCGGTTCAAAAATAGGACACTCAAAGGGATGGGATGATACTTGTTTTCGCCTCTTTTCTTTAAGGTGGATGTTCGCAAATGCCAAAGAAACGATTGGGGATAGGGAAATCTCGAAAATTACGAATCGAAAGGCTTTCGCCGCGATTGTTGATGGCAGTCGACTTGCAAATCGACCCATGCAATGGGGATGCATCGCTTCGAATCGATTCCGAAGGACTCGCTTACTACTTCGATCCAGAATTCGTTGAGGACAGCAAATTGGATCCGGCAGATGGGCCGGTACTATCCGGACCAGGTCTGCTGTCGGTTCCCGCCTATCACTCCAATCCGAGCAGCACCAAGAAGATCTATTTGGATTTCGATGGCCAGCAGATCAGCGGCACGACTTGGAATAACAAGGTGTACATCGGCACATACAATACTGGCAACGTGATTGATGCACCTGCATTTTCGCTGGACAGCGACTTGACCACTTTTAGTCCTACCGAGTTAGCAGCCATCCAAGATGTGTGGTTGCGCGTCGCTGAAGACTTCGCACCGTTCCAAGTCGACGTGACCACGGAGTCCCCCAGTCCAGGGGCATTCACGGCTGGCGGGCAAGCCATACGGGTCATGATATCCACTGACACCGATGCGACAACTGGTCAACAGTGGTATCCAACGGCCGGCGGGGTCGCGTACTTGAACAGTTGGAATTGGACCAATGGCTCCCCAGTCTGGGTCTTTCGGAATCGATTGGGAACGGCTGCAAAGAATTTTGCGGAAGCCGCATCGCACGAAGTCGGTCATGCTTTCAACTTATCGCACGACGGACGTACATCGCCTTCGGAGTCCTACTATGCAGGGCATGGGAGCGGAGCGACAGGATGGGCACCGATCATGGGGGTGGGCTACAACCGGAATCTCACCACGTGGAGCAAAGGTGAATATGCGAGCGCGTCCAACACCCAGGATGATTTGGCGATCATCAATAATGCGCTGGCACTCATTCCAGATGATCATAGTAATTCCGCCGCATCCTCGACGAACTTGGTGGTTGGAAATGGGGGCTCGGTATCGAATTTCGGCTTGATCACCACGCGAACCGATGTAGACACATTTCGATTTGCCACACAAGCGGGGAGTGTTTCAATCAACGTCAACCCAATGGATTACACCACCTCTAAGGCAAACTTGGACGTTCACGTTTCGCTGCTCAATGCGGCCGGAACCGTCTTATCGACCGTGAACACGGCAAGTCAAATCAATGCGACGTTGACCTCGACTTTGGCCAAAGGGTTCTACACGTTGGTTGTCGATGGCATTGGAAAAGCGGCCGTGTCGGGTGACGAGGGCTATTCGGATTATGCATCCTTGGGGAAGTATTCGCTGAGTGGAACAGTCGTGCCAAACGCCGCGCCGGTTGCCGTCCCTGATTCGGCACTGGTTCAAAGTTCCAGTTCGTTATTGGTCGATGTATTGGCCAATGATACAGATGCCAACGGAGATATTTTGTCGGTGCTAAATTTCGG
>JANODW010000662.1:0-18888 GCA_031412875.1 Pirellula sp.
ATTCGAAACAGCCCAAAAATTTCGTTCTCGCAATCAAACCCTTTCCGTTGGCGTTCGCGTTTTATAAGCGAACATACGGCTGAGGCAATTTAGGAAGTCTACGCAGGATATGCGGCAAGTTCCCTTTTATCCGTAGATTCCTGCGGATCCTACCGATTCAATTATGCGAACGGTACGCAAGCCATCGCTTAGCGAGAAAGAAATTATGAGAAAAAACCGAATTAAATTGACCCTGATTATTGCCTCTCTGTGTGGAGCTTGTAGTTCCGCTAACACAAATGGGCAAGACTACTCCACTTCAGGCCCCATCTCGAGCGTTGGTCGCATCGGTGATGGCGGCGTACTAGCATCGGCCGCTGAGGCTACACTTGGACAGGATGCACGCCCTGCTGCGTTCCGTTCGAACATGGTGTCTGACGATGGAATGGGCGCGGCCTATTCAGACCCCTCTATGCGATTCGCGTCATTTGATCAAACGATGGGAACGTCCGAATACGTTGGTTCCTGCGGGGCTGCTCCCTGCGGACCGACCGCGTGCAACACCGGTTGCTCGAGCGTTTCGGCAGGCTGGTTTGAAAGCGAAACGCTTTTATGGTGGCCCAAAAGCATCACTGGCGGTCCCTTGGCTGTGACCGGGACTACTGGCATTCCAACAACACCGTTGGCCGGCGGACCCGATAATCCCATCGGAAACGACCTGCTCGTCGGTATGCGGCTCAACCTCGGTATGTGGACCGATTGCAACCAAAACTTCGGTGTAGGAGCTCGCGGCTGGGGCATTCTCAGCGACGGTGCTACCAACACCTACGCCAACGGCGCCTTTACGGGCATCCCCTTCTTCAACACTTCGTTGGGGGTCCCAGACGTTTTGCTAGTCAACCAAACGCCTGGCGGCGGGCTCGGCTCCAATACAGGAACGATCCAGCTCAAGAGCGATACCGATCTTGTGGCAGGCGAACTGTACGGCCGATCGCTTTTGGTACGCGATGGAAATAGCCGCGTGGACTTCTTGACCGGCTACACCTTCATGAGATTGGATAGCGAACTCGGTATCCGCAGCCAATTTACCGATGGAATCACCAACGCGATTCAAAACGGAACTGTCTTCACAACGCAGGATACGTTCGGAACCAAGAATCAATTCCATGGCGGGCATTTGGGCTTGTTGAACGAAGTGAGCAAAGGACGATTTAGTTTCTCGGCCCTTGGCAAGGTCGCAATCGGAAACATGAACCAGTCCACTACAGTCAGCGGTCGATACACCGAGGTGGGTGCCCAAACGGTCACCGCAAATCAAGGGCTGTTTGCACAAAACAGCAATATCGGCACGCTCACTCGCAATCAGTTCACCTTCCTGCCCGAAGCAGGAGCCAAGATGAAAGTTCAACTAGGACGTGCTCAACTTGGAATCGGCTACACCTTGCTGATGCTACCGAGCGTCGCCATGGCAGGGGGACAAGTCGATCGCAACGTGGATATCAATCCGCTCGTCTTGGGCAACCCAAGAGCACCCGGCCGCGGGATCGTCACCGAAACCTTCTTCTTGCACGGATTAGATCTCGGTATGACTGTCAGTTTCTAAAGTGTTGAACTTCCAACTTCAAAACTAACGAACGCGTTCATCCTCCGCCGTGGGGATGAACGCTTTTTGCAACTCGGATGCGAAGAAACAAGATGGTTCCAGTTCTCATAAACGATACAGGTCGATGGTTGGATCGATTTAGTGATGTTCTCGAACGATGGGAGTCGATTCTCGACCAAGTTCAAGCCGACTTTATTGTTGGCGACTACTCCAATATTGCGAGACTATGCTCGGTCGGGGAAAGCATCCATGCCGAGATCGAGCGCTGCAAAGAGGATCGAGAACAACTCCTGCTTCAGGCCAAGGGCAACGGCTATTTTGCACATAGCCTGCGGGATTTGTCGGTGCAACTGGATACCCAGTGGCCGGCTCTGTGGTCCCATCGTCTCTCCCATTTGGAACATCAGCTAAACCGTATTCAACAACTGAGTATGAGCTTGTGGGTCACGGCCTTTCAGTCCAAGTCCTTTGTGACGGAACTGCTTTTGGTCTTGGCAACCGGATCCACCGATCGGGCGACTTACTCACCCAACGAATCCTATTCCCACGAGGGCGGTTTCTTGATCGACGAAGCAGCCTAGCGAGGTTCGCTAACAAGTTGGCCCTTTGAAAGAACGAACGCCGCACCTACCCCGTCGGCAGGAAATCACGCATGAGCTTATTCAGTGCCATTCAAGGGTCAGCCAACGCGCTGCGTGTAAACCAACTCGGTTTGCAAGTGGTTGGCAATAATATCGCCAACGTCAACACGCCCGGGTATGTTCGGCAAGAACTCATCCAAGCCCCCGCTGTCGGTTACAGATCGGGCGGCGTGATCATTGGCCAAGGCGTTCAAGCGATTGGTGTTCAGCAGAAGCTGGATGAGTTTGTGGTCGAGCGGCTTCGACAAACACAAAGCCAACTCTCCTATCAAGAACAAGTGGAGGGGAACAATTCTCAAGTCGAGAGTTTGCTCAATGAGCTTTCCGACAAGGATTTTTCCTCCAACTTGAGCCGATTCGCCAACGCTTTTCAAGACGTCGCGAACCAGCCCGGGAGCGATTCGGTTCGCACGCTGGCTATTTCACGCGGCCAAGAATTGGCTTCGCAGTTGAAAGGGCTTTCAACGCAAATGGGCGAGATCGCCAAACGCAACCAATCCGAAATCACTTCGGCAGCGATCGATATCAATCGCATCATCGATACGGTCGCGCAATTGAACAAGCGGATCGTTGAAGTCGAAGGTGGTTCTCTGTCGAATTCCGATGCGGTGGGGCTTCGAGACGAACGCCTCAAAGCCCTCGATGAGCTTTCCTCCTTTGTGGACATTTCCGTCACTGAACAGTCCTCGGGCGCAGTTACCGTGTTCGTGGGTGGAGACTATCTGGTCAGCGATGGTATCGCACGATCCGTTAAAGCGGCGACGAGAAACAACACCGACGGAAGCGCAAGCCTGGAAATACGAATGGTTGATACCGACGTCGCCCTCTCCGTTTCCGGTGGGAAGGTGAAAGGGCTCTATGAGTCCGCTACCTCGTCGAGCTCTCAAGGTTTTCTGGGCAAGCTGAACGCATTGGCCTCCGACGTGATTCGAGTCGTCAACCGAATCCACTCGCAAGGTCAGGGACAGAAGGGGTTCGGGGTCGCAACCGGCGAAACGGTCATTAACAATAAAAATGTCCCAATCGAACAATCGAGCCCGAACCTCAGCGTCGACAACGGAACATTCACGATCCAAGTCTTGGACGCGAAAACCAGCAAAACAAAAACCATAGACATACAGGTCCGGCAACAAGGGCTAGCAAGCGATACCACCGCGCAGCAATTGGCCACGACCATCGATGGCATCGACGGGATTAGCGCCCGAATTACCAACGACGGGCGGTTTGAAATCAAATCGGACACCGAAGGAGTCAAATTCAGCTTCGCTAACGACACCAGCGGCGTGCTCTCCGCTCTGGGCATCAATACCTTCTTTCGCGGAGATTCGGCCGCGAGCATCGAAGTTCGGCCGACGATTGTCTCCGATCCATCCCAACTCGCTGCGAGCATCAAGGGGATCGGCAACGGTGCCGACAATGCCATCCGCATCGCCGAAGCGTTCACCAAACCCACGGAACTGCTTGGCGGCCGAAGCGTGAATTCGCTCTATGATGCGATGATCGCCGACACCACCCGCGATATCAATACCCAAAAGGGTGTTACCGATGGACTCCGAAATTTCCAACAAACATTGGAAGCCCAAAATTTGGGAATCTCGGGCGTCAATCTAGACGAAGAAGCAGTAAAAATGCTTCTCTACCAAAAGGCGTTTCAGGCTACTTCCAAGCTCGTTTCCGTAGCCAAGGAAATGCTTGATACTCTGGTCAACATCATCTAGCCTAAAACGTCACCGACCTATGCTCAGTTCCTTTTATCCTGTGGTTGCCGGCCGTACCAGCGATTCGCTATCGCGATACCGTTCGCTCTATCAGGTGCAAGTCGGCAAACTCAGTATTCAACAGTTGCAGGATCAACTCAGCACCGGCAAGCGGATCATCCGTCCGAGCGAAGATCCCGCCGCGGCTATTCGAGCCATCGGTCTCCAGAAAAGTTTGGAATTTCGTGACCAAACGCTGCGCAACCTGGACTCTTCGCAAGGCTTTCTCAACGTAACCGAATCCACTCTGGCCAGCATTCAAGATACTCTCGTCGAAATTCGAGGGATCGGTGTGGAAAGCGCTGGCAATCTCAGCAGCGAAAACGATCGAATAGGCTGGGTCTCCCAAATCAACGCCACACTGGACAGACTCAAAGCTGCAACCAACACACGCTATCAAGATCGCTTCTTGTTCTCAGGCGGCAAAGTTGATACGCCCACGATCTCCGAATCAAAAGACACTTTTCAATTCACCGGCAATGATCAAAGCTTATTGACGATTGCCGATAGCGGTGAACTCATCGCGCACAATGTCACCGGCCAAAAAGCTCTAGGACTGATTTCCGATGGCGTGGTCTCCCGAGCCGATTTGAATCCAGCCGCTATCGGATCCACGCGCTTGGCCGACCTCAACGGAGGCAAAGGGATTTCTCCAGGTGGCATCGAGTTTTCCGATGGTCTCGAACGCATCACCGTCGACTTGACGACTGCCGAGATGCTCGACGATGTCGTGGATCGCGTGAACAATGCACCTTTGCTAAGCGGCCGCAGCGTACAATTCAGCTTGACCAACGGTGCCATCACGGCGGCATTCGCCGACGGCAACCCTGGGACGCTGCGCATCGTCGAATCAGGTGCCGGCCGAACCGCCGCCGACCTCGGTATCCTTCGTGAAATACCAGCCGGCCCTCTCCCCTTCACCGGCTCAGATTTGGATCCGATCCTCAGAACGACAACCCAAATCGCTCAGCTCAATGGCAATACCGGTTTCCCCGCAAACGATGGGATTCGAATCCTACAGAACGGGAAAACATATGATGTTCTCCTCGGTACTGCAAAAACGCTCGAGGATTTTATCAACATCATCAATGCTTCCGGGGCCGCGGTCCTGGCAGATATCACCCCGGACGGACGGAGCTTGCGAGTCCGGTCAACGCAAAGCGGAACGGATTTTTCCATCGGCGAAAGCAACGGCGATTTGGCGGAACGCCTCGGTCTCCGCACCTTGCATGGGCAACTCCGACTGGACCAACTGAATTTTGGCGAAGGGATCAATGCGGCAGATGGGCCTGACCTAGCCTTCCAACGAAACGACGGAACGGAGTTTTCCATCGATTTGGTCGGGACCACAACAGTTCAAGATGTTCTCGACAGAATCAATAATCACGTCAACAACCAAAATCCAGCTACCAAGATCACCGCGAACCTCAGCGCGCAGGGAAACGGAATCACGATCGAGTCGTCCGTGTATGTCCCGGATCCATTAGGCCCACCCCTTACCACCATTCCCGGTCCCATAAAAATCCGAAACGCAGGCGGTAGCCAAGCGGCCACCGGACTAGGCTTGGTGCCCAAAGGTGGCGAGGAATCCGAAGCGACGGTCACCGGTACTACCTATTCCATCGCGGGCACCGATCCGAATCCACAGGAAGTCAAAGGGGTCTTCAATTCGTTGATTCGACTCAGGGAAGCAATCCTATCTCAAAATACGTCCGCCGTCGCTCGCGCAGTCGATCTGGTCGATTCCGATCTTTCCCGACTGTCTCTGAGCCGAGGTGCGCTTGGAATCCAACAACAACGCATCGATGACCTGAAAAGCTTGCAAGAAGAAAACAAGATCCAACTCCAAGCGGAGGAGTCGCAAAACCTAGACGCGGACTTCGCTAAGACCATCTCGGAATTGCAGGCCAGACAGGCTTCCTACGAAGCAAGCTTAAAACTGCTTGGCACCTCGTCGCAGATGAGCCTTTTCAATTTCCTTTAACCGTGCGACGTATCGCCGTCGAAACCCATGGCTCGAACGGCTCGGAACTGCCAGGCTTCCCAACTTCCAAGCAGGTTAGCTGGCTCGCTTGGCTAGGACTTGCTGCTCGAGCAACTGATCGCAAGCATGAACGACTTGTTCGGTCGCAATGGAAAGCATCGGCGTGCAATCGGTCTTTCGATCAGAACCGCACAGCAATCGAGCGTTTTGAACAGCAGCGTGGTGCGGACCGACCGGACCCACGCGCTCTACTGGCATGGGACCAATCATCCCAACCGTCGGCGTGCCCACCGCCACCGACAAATGCATCGGGCCCGTATCCGAACCCACAAACAATGCCGCACAGCGGATCAAGCTTGCTAATTGCGTTAGTGTGGTCGAGGGAGCAAGCGAAGCAAACCCATCCGAACTCGCCACTACCTCTTCGGCGGCCTTGCGTTCGGCTTCATTTGCCCAAACAACGAGGCTTGGCATTTTCCACGTCTCGCCCAAGTGCTTGGCAATGCTCGCGTAACGGCTTGATGGCCAAATTTTTGAAACCCAACCTGCACCCACATTGATAATCGCAAAGCGACTTGCCAATGGCATGGAAGCAATCGTCTGCAATGCGAAGTTTGCATCGGCGTCCTGTTCCGGCAAACCGTATTCGATCGTGGAGTCATTCACTCCCAACAGCCTCAACAACTCCAAACTGCGCTCGACAATGTGGCTTGACTCCGGTTGGTAAAGGCAATTGTTTAAAACGCAACTCCATTCGCGTCCGTCGAACTGGTCGCGGTGCAAACCTAATCGACGTCTGGCTCCCGATAACCACGCCAGCAGAGAACTTTTGGTCAGCCCTTGGAGATCAATCGTCGTATCCGGTCTCCACTGACGCAACTCCCGAGCAATGGTCCATAGCTGACCCGGAGACCGAAATGTCGCTTTCGATACGACAAACAAATCGTCCAACGCCGAATGACCTTCAATGAGTTGAGCCGCCGCACGTTCTACCACCCAACCGATGCGCGCTTTAGGGAAATGACGGCGTATCGCATTGAGCACGGGTACGCTCAGAATACAGTCCCCTATTGCAGAGAGACGAACGATTAATATCCGACTCGACATGAGCGCCCCGAGGTGCCAATACCGCGCAATACACGCGACCGAAAAGACTGAAAGAATGGTACTGCGACGTTTGCCGCAGCGCGCCACGAACGGTAAGCAATTGGACAATACAAATCAAGCTCAGTCGCTGCGATTTCCTCTAGCAATAAGGATAGGAACACGACGTGGCGAGTTTTCGCCGATTGGACTATAACTTGCCCAACGTTTGGCCTCGAATCACCACTGGTAAATGCTAGCGAATCGAGGTGCGATTGTATCGCAATTTGCACTTTCCCTATGGAATCCCAAAATGATCCCTCGAGTATGTTTACAGCCTCTCATCGCTTTCGGCGGTATGTGGTTGGCTACCTTTGTGACCGATTCGAACTGCTGGGCGCAAAAAACGCTTGCCTGGAAATTTAAGAAGGATGGCGTAACGAATGTGGTAGTCGAACAGGATACGAGCCTCCAGTTGGAAATGCCTGCCGCCACGTCTGCGAATCAAACGCAGACTCTGCAGACGACGAATATTACTTGGACCGTCAAAGAGCTTGCTCCCGATGGGCTAGCTTCGATCGAGCAAACGATCAATCGAGTCCAGCTTCAAGTGAAATCGTCGGCGGGCAACTTTTTGATCGACACCAATAATAGCCAACCGCTCACCGGACTTGCCGAATCCATGGCGAAGGGGATCCGACCGTTGGCAGGGTGCCGATTTGTGGTCAGGACCAAACCCAGCGGAGAGGTAGCAGAGGTCATCATTCCTCAGGACGTTTCGAAAAGCTTAAACGAACTGAGCACTGCGGGCTTAAGAGAAATCGCTGCCAACGGCTCATTGAAATTTCCGAGCAAGGCGATCGACGTCGGCGAAAGTTGGCCCGCGCAGTATGAACTTGAGATGCCTCCGTTTGGCAAACTTATTGTCAGCACGAACTACCAGTATCTGGGAGAGGAGATCCTCGACGGCAAGAAACTGGACCGCATCAAAGCAACGACAGCCGTGAAGGCAGCCAATGGAACCGCCAACGCGGGTTTGAAACTTAAAAGTCAAGAAGCAACCGGGCTGATCTGGTTTGACAATACACGAGGCAGCATCGACCACTCGGAGTTCAAGCAAGAAATGTCGATGAGTGTGACGATTCCCGGACCCGATCCTAGCAAGGCTTCGGTGGAGACAAAACAAAACATGAAGCAAATCATGAAACTGAAGTACTCTCCGCAGCTTTAGAGTCGTCCCAAAAAAGGTTGCAAACGGTTTCCCAGCGGAGTCGTCTGCTTTACGGAGTCGTCTGCTTTACGGGGCCGATAACCTCGCGGTGGTTGCTGCTGTCGACGGTTTTGCGATCGGCTCGCGACCGCTTGGCTTGGCAGGCTGAGAGGCCATGTTGGCAAAGGGGTCGGACCAATCGCCCCATTGTTGCAAATAGGTGCCGTAGGCAGGGTGGATGTTGGATTGGCTTTGAAGCAACTGTTTGGTTGCATCGGTCAAGTTTCGTTCTTGTTCGAGTGTCAATTTGCCCATGAGCACTTGGACGCGCAGGAAGACAAAGTACGTATCGAGCACATCGCATCGGCAATACTCGCTGATTTCTGACACCTTACCATCGGAATACAGATCTTGGACCATGCTTCCCTGCACGTCTAACTTTCCGGGTTTGTTTAAGAGACTGGCGGCAAGATTCAAGCCACCACGAAACCAACTGCTTCCGAAATTGGTCAGGATTTCGTGCAGATCAAAGTGCGAATGGACATTGTATCGATTGCGATTCTGCTCAAACGATTTGTCGTGGATGTTAAACCAACCAGGGACGCTGATTCCGTAACGAAAGGCCGACAACTCCATCAAGGGAATGTCAAACGAGCGCCCATTGAAAGTCACCAGCGTAGGCCTCGCGTACCGTTCCCATCCCATCCAAAAATAGCGAGTGATGACGGCAGGCCGAAACTGAGGTTCGTCGAGCGAGACGATCTCCATCAAACTAAAATCCTCGCGAATCTTTGCAGCGACCAATGCGATGGGGGTATGGTAGGTATACGGAATAAAATCCCGTCCGCTTTCGAAGATCAAATCTTGTCGGAAGGCATCGATGGCTTGTTGCGGCCGGTAGTTCCGTTCGGGGTACCGAGTCTTGGCAATCGCTTGGCCATCCGCAACGCTTTCCACATCAAAAAGAAGATATTTAACTTCGTTGGAAGGTACGGACATGCTGCGAGGCTTTTTGATAGATGGCTACTGTGAACGGCTGCTTTGGCTATTTCCACGTTGTTTTACCAAAGTCCTGCCGGTGCCGCATCCACGCAACCCACTCCTCTGTATTTTTATAGCGGCCGGGATTTTTAAAAGCGGCCGGGATTTTTATAGCGGCAGGGCGCAAGCCCTCCGGTCCGGACCTGTAAAGAATCGCTGCGATCTCAGCCGCGACACCGGAGGGCTCGCGCCCTGCCGCTACGAAAGGGATTGCCATTGGGCGACAACTTGCCGTTCAAAGAACTTTGTACAATGCTTTTCCCGATATTTTTCCCGTTACAACCCAGGAATTTTTTGCAAGAATCCCGTTTCATGACCGGCGAAAATTCGGATCCTCCAAACGAATCTTTTCAGGATGCTCCGACCCTGCGGCCAGACAACCTCGGTGACATTCGTAGCTCCCGCATCGGCCTTGCTCCCGGCAAAAAAGTACACGGCTACACAATCCTCGCGGAGGTCGCCCGAGGCGGAATGGGAATCGTGTTCGTTGCCAAGCACGACAAGATGGAGCGACGCGTTGCTATTAAGACGTTGCTCATCAGCTCCCACACCCACTCTTCTGACCGACAACGCTTTGAGGTCGAAGCGCAAGCAGCCGCCAAACTGGATCACCCAGGTATCGTTTCGATCTTTGAAGTGGGAGAGTATGAAGACGATCCTTATCTGGTGATGGAATGGATCGACGGTGACAATCTAGCCACGCGATTGAACCGTGGACCGTTCTCGGTGGAGGAAACCGTCCGCATCGCAGTGGAAGTTGCCGATGCGATTTCTCATGCGCATCAGCGAGGTGTCGTGCATCGCGATCTCAAGCCAGCGAATATCATCCTTGACCGGCAACAAAATGAACGAGCGATCCTGACAGACTTTGGCGTTGCCAAATGTATCGAGACGATTCGAGGTGGACTGACAACCGCAGGCGAGCCGATTGGGACACCGCACTACATGCCGCCCGAACAAGCCGATTGCTCGCGCGGAGTCGTCGGACCTTGCTCCGATATCTATTCGCTGGGGAGCGTCATGTACGCGATGCTCTCGGGACGTCCCCCGTTTCAAGCGGCCTCGTCGATCGACGTCATCATGCAAGTCCTTTCGAACGAACCGGTGCCCTTGCGGAAACTCAATCCCGCATTGCCCGCTGTGCTCGAAGCGATCGTCACCAAATGCCTTCAAAAAGACATCAAAAGAAGATACAAAACCGCTGCCGAACTTTCCTTAGACATCCAAAACTTCCGCGACGGAAAGCCAACGCTGGCCCGCCCGTTAGCGTCGTGGCGTTGGGTGGAATATCAAATCCGTCACCACGTATTGTTCGCTACTGTGTCGGGCTCCGGACTCGTTCTTTTGCTCATTGCATTGGTCTCCCTTGCGATGGCATACGCAAATTCCCTAACCAACGTCATGTTGCTCAAACAAGAAAACATGACTCTCAATGAGGTGCTTCGAAATGATCGCTCCCACTTCCGATCCCAATTGTCCCAATTGGTTGATCGCGAAGTCAGCGAAGCGGAAATCAATCTAGGGCGATTTGCCTCCTATGCCGAATTGGTTTCCAACAAAGACCCCGACCTTGCTACCCGATTGTGTATCGAAACGATCAAGCTGGCAGATCGAGAATCTCTTTCGTCTCCCCCTTTCTGCTTGGATTGGTTGCGAAATTCCTTTATCAAGGACGGCGAAGCCTCATCGCTTTTTCGAGACAGCGCGTCTCCTATGGAAATGGCTTCCGCGGCCGAAGAGCGTTTGAGCAAGAAACTATCCCCCGATTCGAAACGAGCTCATGAGTTAACTGTCTCGGGTGTCGCGACCTCGATCGACCCCAGCCCGAGCACCGACCCACCCCTTTCTCCCCCCAGCCAATAGCCGTTCGTTGCAAGGTACTCTCAGCCTCAAAACCCGTCCCCGTGCCGTTGGGAGGCCATGAAGTTGCCATTCCCTCGGTTGACGGAAACTTTTCGACCTGTACGATTGAAAAAAGCTGGGAGCTTACTGAGCCTGAGGCGCTAGCCGATTTCCTGCGGCATGGCTCGGCTAACGCCTCAGGCTCAATACAGGTCGAAACTTTTTTCAAGCATAGGAACCCCAATGCCATCTAGCCGTTTCGCCATGCCTATTGTTGCATTCACTATCCTTCCTGGAATGGCGCACGCGCATCCAGGACATGGAAATGGCGATGGAACAAGTGTATTGCACTTCATGGCTAGCCCGTTGCATGCGCTGCCCGTGCTAGGATTTTCCTTGCTGCTGGCTGCCACATGGCTGATCGCTTTCCACAGACGAAAAACGACCATGGTAGCCGCGAGGGGTGCAAGGGCACTTGCGATTGGCGGCGCGTCTAGCAAGTTAGAAACGAGCAAGGTAGACACGAGCGAGGCATGACGATTCCCATGCCAAAAATAAGCTCAGACCACACAGCATAACGGAGCGAGTCGCACCGCTGCCAAAGAAATGGATCTATTGCGGTTTGCGAGGGGGGGCAAACTTGATGCGTTCCACCAATCGCTTGACTTCGTCCCCTTGCCGTTGCCCCGTTACCGCAGTGACAGCTCGGATGACATTTTCGTATCGCAGGTTGTAGTCCAAATCGATCTCCACTTCGGGACCTTCGTCCGGTGACGGCGGCGCATTTCCTCCGGTCCTTTCCAGGATGAATGCCCGGAGTTTGGTCCAGTCGTTGCCGAAAGATAGACTATCGTTGACGATCATGTCCACCAGATCCCCATCTGCATTGGAACGCAATCGCAACTTGATCGGTATGTTTGGGGAATCGGATGGTCCGGCCCCACCGATCGGCATCTTGACGCTGAAGTCCCCTTCTTGCGCAGCGATTTTGAAGGTCATCACAAAGAATATCAAAAGCAAGAAGATCACATCGATCATGGATGTGAGTTGCAACTCTGCTTTTTCCGCACCGCGTTTGGATTCAAACTTCATTTTTTAAGCTTGTCTTTGGGAGTTAAAAGTTCTGCTCTTCGCGAACACGTAATGCAAACTTCTCGAAGCCGAGCTCTTGGCATTTTTTGATGAGGTCTTGGACAACACCACCAGGCGTATTCTGATCTCCTCGAATGATGATGTTGGCGTCTTTTGGCGATTGGTTTCGAGAAGAAAGGAGTTGGATTTCCGTTCGCAATAGGGGAGTGATGGTCTCCACCGTCACCACGTTGGTGCCTATGTAAATGACGGAGTTGGCGTTCAAGTGCAACACGATGGGGAATGTCAGTGGGGCTTCGGGTGGTTTAGCCAACTCGCTCGACGGAAGTTTTATTTTGTCGTTTTGGTCGTCTTGAGAAAAGTTGATCAACACCATGAAGAAAATGATCAACTGAAAGACCATGTCGATCATGGCCGTGAGATCCCCCTCGGCCATCTTGTTATCAAATTTTTTTCGAATCCGCACGCTTCACCGTCGCTTGTTAGGATTTCACGAACGCTTGGAACTTGTCCAACATTTCTTCGCTTTGGGTCCCCGCGTTGAGAATGAAACGCTGAACGCGATTTCTGAGGATGTTGTAAATCGTAATGGCTGGTATCGCCAGAAACAGTCCGAACAATGTGGTATAGAGCGCTTGCTCGATACCCCCGGCAAGTTCGGAGGGTTTAATGGTTGCAGTGCTGCTGGCTATTTTTGCAAAGGAAGTCACCATACCTTGAACCGTCCCGAGCAAACCGACCATGGGGGCGATGTTTCCGATGAGCGCCAGATAGCTGAGCAGGTGCTCGGCCTTCATGGTTTCTGATTCCCCAACGATTTGCATTGCTTCCAAAGCGGCATCTTTGCCCCCTTGGAGTTTTCCCAACCCCGCAGAAACCACTTGTCCCAGGAAACTCTCGTCGGCGCGAACCAATTCCACGGCCGCCTGAGCATTCTTTTCACCCAAACTGGCATCCACCCCTTGGATCAAATCTTCAGGAACGAAGTTATTTTTTTGGACCGCGAGCAAAGCCCTGACCACGAGTGCAACCAGCACGATGCTCATGATCAAGAAGATGATCGCATACATCGTACCCAGCGAATTCCAAGTCTTTACCAGCAGGTTCTCCGACTTGGCGACAGGCGCATCTTGCGCTAACAACGCGCCGGACAGGACAGACGTTACGAGCAACAGCGCGACAGCGGGCAATACAACGACAATGAGTGACCGCGCGCGTCGAAAACAGAATTGCATGGCGTCTCCGTGAATTGGCTAGCGAGGGAGGAGTGTGGAAAAGAGTCGAACGGAATTCCTCCGTGCATCCTAACTAACGCACGGAATATGTTTATCGTACTCAACCAAGCCCATAAAGAGATTGGGGGAACGACCGAATGCGAATCATTTTTGGTCCGGTTGTACCGATTGCGAGGCTATTTCTTTAGCCAAGGGGATGTTGGGTACAGACGAGCGAGTCGGCTCTTTGCTTCTGTCGCTCGTTGATTTTCGCCGATCAGGGGCCAAAGCTGTGCTAAGTGATAGAGCGCTTCGGCATGCGCGTCGGGTTCGTTGGAGTACAAAAGATCGGTCTTTAAGAATGCGAGGACCGCTTCTTCGTTTTTGCCTGCAGTCCGCAGCACGCCGCCTAACGCATTAAACAATTCCGAAAAGAGTTCGGTATCGCTCGAGTCCCCGTCGTCCACCATTTTCTCGAGTGCTTCGATGGCTTGCGGGATCTTGCCCTCTGCCGCGTCGCACAAGGCGGAGCCAAGACTCGCCAGTTTTTTGAATTTCAGCGAAACAGGATCCACCGCCTGGGCTTGGGCTGCCGCCGCGAACTTGGCCTTTGCCTCTGCAGGTTTTTTATTGGCGAGCATGGCTTTGCCTGTCAAGTAATTCCCCTTGACCTTGAGCTCCATGAACGGAGCAAGCGCCAGAACCGCGAAGTACTTCTCTGCATCCACCGTACCGGCAGCGACGGCAAGTTCGCCGAGTTTTTCCGTTGCCAGGTAGAACAAATGCGAGGACTTATTCTCTCGGGCCCAATCCAACAAAAGCTTGCTGGCCGCGGCCGCATCTCCTTTGCCTCGAAGCGCATTGATCGCTGCGAGGTATCCCTTGAAAAAGTTATAGTCCTGGATGATTTCATTGGATTTGATCGAGGCGAAATCGACTTTCTTGAACTCTTCAATCGCTTGATCGATCTGCCCCTGAACGATGGACTCTTTGGCCCGGGAAAGCATTTGGGGCTCGCCATCGAAAACCAAACGCGCGATGGTGTTGGTATCGAAACTTTGGTTTCCACCTCTGCCTTCAATCACAACCTTGTCTTTGGTTCTTTCCTGAACCTTGCCGGTGGTCGGAGCCCCCCCTCCAAGCGGAAAAATTTTGTCCTGAGCAAAAGCAAAGGAGACATCGATGGAGAACAAAACAGCGGACAAGCAAAAAAGCGGGATCGAAAACTTCATGGTATTTGCAATGGATTCTTGAATGATGGTCGGGGTCGGGTAAAGCGCTTGCGATCGCCGCATCACGTTTTCTCAAAAGCGAGCAGACCCGCTACTGGCAAGCCTAAGTCTTGCTGAATCTGACGCAGTAATTTGTCAAAATTGGTTCGGATCTCTGGGGAACCGAGATCCTTGTAAAACTGATGGGTTTCGCGGATCTTGCCTAATGCCTTTTCCAGCCCTTGGGTCTTTGCGGTCGGCGCGGACTCGAGCATGGCCATATCTCGCCATACTTTGGCGATATTCAACTGGGCTTCGAAAAACGTCTCTTTGTATTCAGAAACGCGACTGGCCGTTTTCGTATTGATCTTGGCCCAACCCCAAATGGCATTGACCTTTTTTGCATCTGGCTCCGCTCCGCTAATGGCTTTCTTAAGCAATACTGCATCCTTGCCGTTAGCCCAAAGTTGCAAGTTGCGAGCTGCATCTACCTGTGACCTGAGGTTGTTCGGGTTGGTCGCAAGCGACTGAGCAAACAGTGCATGCGCCTCTTCGAATTTCCCTGCCCCGCTTTTCGCCAGCGCTAGCTTGAGTTGCAAGTCCTCCGGTTTGCGTTTCGCTTCGAGCAGCTCCGCAGCGGGCTTGGAGGAGACCTTTGTGAACGCCGCTTCGGCGATGAGCATGAGGGGCTTGGCATTCGTAGAAAGCACCGGATCTCTTTGCATCTTGCTGGCCAACGTCAGGATCGCACTGCCAACCGAATCCAGCGTCGCGACGTCCGAGCTGACAGTGATCAATTGTTGGATAAGCACGCCAAACGCACCCCCCAATTTTGATTGGTCTTCGATGCTCTTACTCGCCTCCAACTTCACCTGCAGCTTCACTGCGAGGTTATTGAGCGCGCTGGTCAGCATCGTATCATTGCCAGCGGCAAGCTCCTTCATTTTTTGCACAACCTGGGTTACGTTTTCTGAGGAGAGCGGTTGCTTTCCGCTGCCAGCCGCCTGAACCATGGCTTGAAGTTTGAGCCGATAGGCTTCTAGTTGCACATTGGGATCCAAATCTTTAACACTGTTCGCAAGGGCGACCGCTCCTTTGGTAGGAGTGTCGATGATGGACAGTGCTTCGTCGATGCGATCGGACATCAGGTAGATGCTGGCTAGCGCATTGACGCCGGTCACCATGTTCCGGTCTGCCTTGTCGGCAGCCATCGCATCCCATGTCGCTCGCAAAAGGGCTTCGGCGCGGGTCTTGAGGTTTTGTTCCTCTGGCGTTTCGCTGGTTTTGTTCTTTCTGTGCTCAATCGCGGCCCGCTGGTATTCAGACCAGAGTATTTGTCCAAGCATACTGGCCCCTCCGCCAGAGCTGTTCCCTTTACCAAGCGCGATATGCTTTTCTGCGTCGTCGAATCGTTTGTGAATCAGATCCAGTTTCACGAGCAAATCCACAGCGCTCTGCGCTTCTTTCGCAGTGGGATCTGCATCGTTTAGCTGAGTTGCTAGCTTCGCGATCGATGGCATGATTGCAAGCTGTGTTTCCGCACTCGCTTCGGAAAGAAGTTTACCGAGGGACATCACTGCAAAACCACCGGCCCGAAGCGCGGTGCTATTCCCTCTGCCTGAAACCAGCAACTCCTGCGCGAGTGCGATGGCTTCCCAGTTTTGCTCTGTCTTGAAGTATAAGTAGGTACTCAAAAACTTTGCTTCGATGAGGTCGTCACGCGAGTCTGTTTCTCGAAACAATTTAAATGCGCGCTGATACAACTGAATGGCTTGCTGCCGATCCCTCACTGCAGCGTCTTGAATGGATTGGATTTGCGAGTTGATCGACTGCTTGTCAGCGGATTCTCCGGCGAGTTGTTGTTGCAAAATAGGAAGAGTGGATTCGGTCGATTCGGCGCGGTCCAACCGCTCGCGGGCGGCTTTGATCGTGTCTGCCCAAGCCTTGGTGATCGGCAACTTGTCGTCCACCTTTTCGGCCGTTTCGATGCCGAGTTCCCCTAAGCTCTGTTTTGCTTTGGCGAGATGTGGACCTTTTTTCTTGACCAGCCCCTGCAGCAATTCTCTGGCAGCCTTGCGGTTGTTTCGAAATTTGTTGTCGTCTTTCTTTTCATCGATCGTTTTTCCCCATGCGATTCGGGCTTCCGCGAGGGCTAGTTGCAGATCGAGCCATTCCGGTTCGTCCCGTTCCCTGGGTGACATTCCCTTGAGCGCCTCATCGCCTCGCTGAACGGCAGCTTCGTATTTGGCAACCTTTTCGGAGGCGTCCAAACGAATGATGCTTGCGATTGCTTGAACGCGGTAAGTTCGAAAAACCCCCTCTCCCTCGTTGTCTGCGACTCGCGTCAGGCTGTTGCGAGCCTCGTCTATCTTTCCAAGTTGCTGTTGGGTTTCAGCCAGATACTTCAGGCTGAGCATTCGACGTCCCGCTTCCTCGCGGCCGGTCATCTTTTCTACCAGCGACCCAAGACTTTTTTCTGCGCTCTCGAGCCATTTCCGCCATTCCGGGCTCGCGGGAGCATAGGTTTGCGAAAGGAATTCCATTGTCTTGGCTTGCAGTATCTGCGCATTGCGATACTCGTCTCGGTACTGTTCCCTCAGTTCCTTGAGTTCGGCCAAATTCTTACCTTCTATTTTAACCGTTTTGATTTTGTCACCGTCCATCGATGTCAAAAGTGGCTTGAGCTCCTCCGCGATGCGGTTGAAAAGCTCTAGAGCATCGGTATACGCTTGTCGTGATTTGGATCGCCAACTCTCTGAGGAAACCACGTTGTCCGGATTCTTGCTTTCTTCCAGTGCAGCTTGCGCTCGAGCCAAATACAAGTCCCCCAAACTGGTTTGTGTTTCGCTGCGCCGGGAATGGTTGGGCGATGAAGCCAGAAACTCCTTGTATCCCTTCTCGATGGCTAACATTCGCTCTTCGCGTTGCTCTTTTGTTTTTAGAGTGCGAAGCGACTGTTGCAAAAGGATGTTGCGCTCGAGCGGCAAATCGGCTTGAAGGCTCTTGGGCAATCGATTTTTGGCAGCATTGATTTCTAGGTATTTCAGCCCAAGCTCGAAATACCCTTCTTCTTGCAGCCTTTTGAGAAACCGCTTGGCAGGCTCCTCAGCTAGCGCACGAGGAATCATCACCGTCGCAGAAATGAAAATCAAAAAGCATATGGGGAAACGTCCTTTGGTCCACAGCATGACAGAAACCCTGAATCGCGATCAGTACAGTGCCACCTTGGCGTAGAGGGCGGCAAAAACAAGACGAGGTCAACCGATAAGATTATACCCGATCCTTAGCATTACCAAGAGTCGCCTCTAAGAATCCGCCTCGTCTCCAAATCGAAACTCGTTTCGAGCCCCATCGGATTGCGTCGCTTCATCCATCGACCACGGCGAACTATCCCATCGATAGTAACCTCGCCGAGACTCGTCGTCCTGTTCGGCTTTAGGGATCGCGGCTGAACCCTGCCGAGAATGGAAAGGGGGGAATGAGGCATCGGGATGGGCGCCGTCGTCAGAAATGGAATCGACCTCCATCGCTTTCTTGGCTGGTTGCGGCTGTTCGGCCAACAATGCGGACGGCTTCGTCAAATCGCTTGAGATGGGATGGTGGCTGCTCGCGACGCAGTCCAATTCGTCCTCCAATGCAGCTTGACGAAAAACCATGTTGACTTGATCCAACGATGCTTTGCCACCAAGCAAATCGGCGGCGTCCTGGATTAAAACCGCATCGTCGATTTCATGGCTCAAAGCAACCGGGGCCTGCGACATGCGTCGATAACAGTCTTCGACTTGGCGAACAACATCCGAAATACGCAGACCGAAGTCTGTGGCGATTTGGCTACAGTTGTCGTATTCCGGCGAAAAATCCAATTCGCCGTCCGGAAGCTTGGAGACTTTGCCCGCAACCGTTCCCCATGGGGTCGCTACACCGATGGCTGCCCGCGGCAAAATCGTTCGAGATTCTTTGCGATAACGAATCCCCAACGTTCCCGTCTGCTGGAAGAGGATCGATTCCATGGCCCTTCGATCGAGCGGCTTCGCCAGCACGGTCAGAAGCGTGCCAGGCCGATTTTTTTTCATTTGGATGGGTACCGTATAGACATCTAGTGCGCCTGCCTTCCATAAGCACTCGATCGCGTATGCAATCTGCTCACCCGAAATATCATCGAGATTGGTTTCCAAAACCAACACGTATTCGCCTTTCGATAGGGCCGGTTTCAACGCGTTGCCGATGAGTA
>JANODW010000663.1:0-4241 GCA_031412875.1 Pirellula sp.
GTCCTGCGATGCAAGGCGCTCAAAAGCCCGCAGAACTGCTTCGGAAATCGGAGCGTCATCGCATAGGAAACGGATCGCCCAAGCGTGAACGTACTCGCTTTCGTGCGCAAACTGCTCCATTAAAAATGCCTCGCTGCAGCCGCCGAGGACTCGCAGCGTCCACAGCGCACGAAGCTTGTTTGGGATCTCCGTTTGTTGCTGAAACATGGCCATCAGTTGAAATCGACTCTGCTGCATGTCACTGCCAAGGGCGGCCCTTTCCTGCAGTACGCGTCGGGCGTGTCGAACGTGCCATTCGTTGCGATGGAGATGCAAACCAATCAGTTGCGTATCGGAGAGCTTTGAAATATCGACTGGCGAAAAGGGAGGCGTTCCGTAGGTGATCTTGAAGATACGTCCCGTTTCACGCTGAGTGTTCCGCACGCTGTGGCATTCACCGGTATCGGACCAATCGCTCATGTAAACTCCACCATCGGGCCCGTACTGAACCGTCACTCCCATATGCCACGGGTCGCGTGAGCGCACGATGTCCGCGCCATGGGATGCGGTGTAGCCGGACCCCGAACGAGCCAAGACGTCGTTGTTGATCCGCTTTCCATGGATGTTGTTTGTGAAAAGCGAATTGCGATATCTTTCCGGCCAGTTGTCTCCCAAGTAGATCATCGTGCCGCAATGCGCATGCCCACCGCCCATCGCGTCTTCCTCAGGCGTTCCAATCCATTTGTGAAAATCTGAACCACCCAAAAAATGCAAATGGTCCGCGATCGTCGGAATCCTCTCATAAGCGTATTTGCTGGACTCGCGATTCCGCCACGGTTCGTAATGGGCACCTTGAATGATGTGGAATAGATGCGGATTAACGCAATTGGTCACGAAGCTTTCGCCGACGTCGTTCCAATCGATACCCCACGGGTTTGTCGTCCCATCGGCATACGGTTCCCAAACGTGCCGCGTCGGATGGTACCGATAAACTCCTCCATCAAATTGAACTCGCTGTTCCTCTGGCGTGCCGGGCTTGGCGATGCGCGACCAGTTCGTGCGGCCATGCGTTCCATACAGCCAACCGTCCGGTCCCCATGCAAATCCGTTCGCGAGATTATGGCTGTTGGCATGATTGCCAAACCCATCGAGTAACACTTGAGGTTCTCCGTCTGGCAAATCGTCGCCGTCGCGATCCGGAATGAAATAAAAGAACGGCGGTGACATGACCCACGCGCCTCCAAAACCAACCTCAATGCCTGTCACATAATTGAGCTTGTCATAGAAAACCTTGCGCCGGTCAAACTTCCCATCGCCGTCGGTGTCTTCCAAAATCACGATCCGATCCCCAGGCTTGGTCCCGTGGTTGGGATAATTGTAAGCCTCCGCAACCCACAACCGTCCGCGATCGTCGAAACAGAATCCGACTGGCTGTTGAACGTCGGGTTCCCCCGCAAACAATGTCACTTTGAATCCATCCGGAACCATCATCGTGGCTGCAGCTTCTTCAGGAGACAGCTTGGCATCCCCCTCGTCCAACACCACCACCGTCGAAAACAACATCAGCGTTAACACCGTGCAAACGAGCGAAAGAAAAGAACTCATCTAGGTACCGTTTATCTCAAGGAAAGTGGAGTCGCTCTATGCCGATGTCGTCGAATGCACGCAGGTTTGCTCGGAGCCTCGGCAATGCATTTCTCATGATTGTATCGATTAATCTGATGATGTCGTGCTTCCATCAGAAAACTTGACCCAACCGGTCGAATTTAGCTACCTTCGCTCCCACTTGTAACCGATGTTTTTTAGCCGTTTTTGCCTCGAAACCTCCCTTAGTTATCACCCAATATGTCTATCGAACGCGACAACATCGATTCCCTGACAACGGAAAGCAAGGCGTTGGCTGTCAATCTGGACCCACGACGCTATGGCTCCTTTGCCGAAATCGGCGCAGGACAAGAAGTCGTACGCTGGTTCTTTCGTGTGGGCGGTGCGGCTGGCACGATCGCAAAAAGCATGTCTGCCTACGACATGACCGTCAGCGATGCGATCTACGGCCAGTGCGAACGGTACGTCTGCCGACAGCGGCTCGAGGACATGCTCGAACACGAACACTCCCTCAATTTGGAACGGCTCAAAGAAAGTCGCGGGGATACCACGGCGTTCTTTGCCTTTGCGGACACCGTCTCGGCCCGAAATTTTAAAGGGACCAACGATTGTCACGGTTGGATGGGAGTGCGATTCCAATCCCATCCCGGCGATCAAGATAGTCAAATCATCATTCACGTGCGAATGCTCGACACCGAAAACGCGTTGCAACAAGAAGCGATCGGAATGATCGGAGTCAATTTGCTCTACGGTGCCTTCTTCCTCAATCACGAACCGGACCGGCTCGTCCAGTCGTTGCTTGATAACCTCAGCACGCGTCGCATTGAAATCGACATGATCGAATTCTCGGGGATCGCTTTCCGAAATGTAGACAACCGTGTGATGAGCTTGCGACTGGTCCAGTTGGGACTGAGCAATGCGGCTATGTTCTCTGCAAAGGGAGAAGTTCTCCAACCGTCCGAGGTGCTATACAAAAAACCGATCTTGGTCGAGCGCGGGAGCTTCCGACCGCTGACCAATGTCAACCTCGACATGCTGCGTTCCGCCCACGAACAGTTTTGCCAGGAACCCGATGTCGAGGCCGATCAAGTGGTCACGCTCGCGGAGATCACGATGAAGAACCTACAAGCCAATGGAGACATCGACCTGCGAGACTTCCTGGCACGGGTCGATACCTTGGCTGCATGCGGGATGACGGTCCTCATATCGGACTATTTCGAATACTATCGACTGGCCGCCTACCTCGCTCGCTACACCAAAAAGAAAATTGGTATCACCATGGGGGCCGGTAGCCTTTGCGATCTTTTTGATCACAAGTACTACACCGAACTCGATGGCGGTATCCTCGAGTCCTTTGGCAGGCTATTTAAAAACGATCTCAAGCTCTACATCTACCCCTTGCAGGATCGCAATACGGGCGAACTAACGACCGTCGGCAATCTCAAGGTAGCTCCCGAGCTTCGGAAGCTCTATGAATACTTGGTAGACAAAGGTTGCATCGAACAGCTCATCAATTTCAATCCGCAAAACCTTGCCACCTTTTCTCGGGATGTCCTTCGTCAAATCCAAGCAGGCGATCCGAGCTGGATCGAGCATGTTCCTGCCGAAGTCGCTGAAGTGATTCAGCGACGCGCATTTTTTGGATATCGACGAACGCCCGCGGCCAAGCAAGCCCAACCGGCATTCCTCTCCGCAAATGTCAACAACGCTCCGTTCTTGACCAACCCCTTGAATCGCTGCTCACTTTAGCTCGCCGCAGTCGCGAATGCTAATGTACGCTTGCGGCTGGCCGTCCTCGCTATTGGAACCTAGCTTCTCAATCTTTTTAACGACATCCATTCCCTCAATCACTTTGCCAAACACAACGTGCTTGCCGTTCAAATGCGGGGTCGGGACGGTCGTGATGAAAAACTGAGAACCGTTCGTATTCCTTCCCGCGTTCGCCATGCTGAGCAAGCCCGGTTCGGTATGCTGGATCGTAAACGCTTCGTCGTTAAACGTTTCGCCGTAAATACTCTCGCCCCCTGTCCCATCGGACTTGGTAAAGTCCCCCCCTTGCAACATGAATCTCGGGATGACACGATGGAAGATACTGCCTTTGTAGTGCAACGGTTTCCCCAGTTTGCCAACCCCTTTCTCACCCGTGCAAAGGCAGCGAAAATTCTCCGCCGTTTTGGGAACATCTTCACCGAATAACCCCATCACAATTCGCCCCGCGTCATCGTCGCCGATCGAGATATCAAAAAACACTTTCGAAGTGATTTTGCCCGTGGATGGCGCTTCGGCGACCTTTTGCTCCGGCTTCTTGGTCGATTCCTCCGCAGTACAGCCTAGGACCAAAAGGAAACTCGACATCATGAATAAACCGACCATCGCAACTCGCGACATTGTGTATCTCCAGAAGGGAAGCGTTTTGAAATGATAAAAACGAGTTTCAAGCCATTCGTACTCGCATCACGCATTGTAAGGCGAACAGCAGGATCAATACTACCGTAGGATGGGACCTTTGTCCCGTCCGTTTGTTAGTTCGGGACAATGGTCCCTGACTACCGCTGGTATGTTTCAGCCTGTCGCTCGCCTAACAGAGTCCCAACCCCGAATACGAACCGGCTGGGATTAGGATTGGGCTGCGGGGGTGTGGGTGGGTGGGGTGGGGC
>JANODW010000664.1:0-8336 GCA_031412875.1 Pirellula sp.
GGCGGTTTGGACACCACACGACCCTTTGGCATTTTCGTGAACTTAGATGAAAACGGCACCCCATCCCCAGTGGGCTGTTTGCCGATCGATGATCTCGAAATGTTTTTTGATCAATTGAGTCCCTTTGGGGAACCCAATGACCTCGGTGGCGGGCTCTACGAATTCGCTGTCGGAAATACCATTTACGCCAAAAAAGTTGGCAAGTGGCTCTATGTCGGTCAAACCGAGGAAGCCTTGGAAGATATCTCCGAAAAACTCGGTGACATGCTCCCCAAGATGATTCAGAAATACGATGTTCGCATCCAAGTCAACCCTCAAAACATCCCTGAGGAACTCGTCGACTTCTTTATGGGACAAGTCCAAGCAGGGCTCGACCAAGGCATGGCCTCCCAAGGGAATCTTGACGCCGAGGATGCCGAATCCGCAAGAGAGACCTCCGAACAAATGATCGCTCAAATGCAAGAAGGGATCGAGGGTACGGAAAAAATTGTGATCGGGTTAGCGGTAAACAAACAGGAAAAGAAAACGATCTTGGACTTTGGATCTCAATTTGTTGCGGACTCCAAGTTCGCAAAACAAATCGAAAAGATGAAGGTCAGCAATACGACTGTATCTGGCACCGTTCAACAGGGTTCCATGATGACTTTGCAGACGTTCCAACTGGTAGCACCTGACGAACTCGGCCAGCTTGAGAAGACACTTCAGTCCGGCCTCAAAGGCGCCTTCAAATCGATCGACGAAGGAGCTAAAGATGCTGCGTCAGCCGCCAAAGCCAAAGAACTCATCGAGAAAGCCGTCGACATTTTGGTCGAAAGCGCCAAGCTCGGCCAAATGCAGTCGGCGATCGATGTAAGCACTCAAAGCGATCTCAGTATTGTCGCTTCTATTGGAGTTGCTGACGGATCTAAAGTGGAAGCTCTCGCAGCCGAACTCGCGGCAGAGATCGCTAAGGAAAAAGTTCCGGTCCAGTTGAAGGTCAACACAGGCAAGCATGCGGGATTCAATCTGCACAGCGCCTCGGTAGCACTGCCTCCGCAGGCCGCCGAAGCAGCCAAGAAGATCTTCGGTAGCTCAGTGACCATCGCGATTGCAACCAGCCCCAAAATAGTTCATATCGCTGTGGGAAAAAATTGTGACGCAAGCGTCAAGAGCGCCATCGATCGAGGAAACTCAAAACCATCGGCACCCGCCGAAATGGTCAAGATGCGATTGAGTTTGTCGCAATTGCTAACCTACATTCAAGGCATTGAACCGACCCCTGTTTCCGAAGCCATGTTAAGCGCCGCAACCGTAGGAGATGACCAGATTTTGATCGATAGCCTATCGATCGAACGGGGTGCTGTGGTCCGATTGTCCCTCGCAGATGGTGTGTTGAAGGCCATCGCTGCAGGTGTCAAGGCTGGGCAAGCAGGGGGTGGTGGATTCTAGTCCACCATCGAAGCTTAACCGCACACCATCCCTAGCAATCGCAAGCTCAAACAGCATCGCTTGCTGACGGGTCGCATCCACAAAGGACAGGCAACATCGCTTGTCCTTTGGTCGTTTAAGTTCTGTTTTCCAGAAAAGCGATCCACCGGCTGGGGTTATTCCCCTGTCGAACTCGCTCCTTGGGAACGGTTTGCAATCCCTGCTACTAGTGTTATGTTGATGCTATGAACATGTCCGTTATCTCCAATTTGGGCGCACCAGAATCGTTGGTGGCACGCCAAAAAACGGAAGCGGATTTCTCTAAGGCTTACCAAGCACAGCTCGCTTGGGGACAGAAAAAAACATCGGAACGGACTGCGACCCTTTCCCGCTTGCGGTCGCTGCTGGTCGAATCCCGTCACCAACTGGCCGATGCGATTGAATCAAGCTCCCGTCAAGATTTTCGTGAGACGATCACCTCCGAGTTGATACCGTTGGCAGACGCTGCGAAATGGCTTCACCGGTCGGCCAAGCGTATTTTGGCTCCACGGCATCTCGATGGCGGCGGGTCGCCGTGGTGGTTAGGTCGCTTGAGGTCCACCGTGCATCGCGCTCCCCACGGCTTGGTGTTGATCGTGGGCACTTGGAATTATCCCCTCTTCTTGCCTGGCGTTCAGATCCTCCATGCATTGGCAGCCGGCAATGCCATCGCGCTCAAACCCGCCCCTGGCTGCGAACGTCTTTCCGAACTGCTTGTCGGCCTGCTGGTCCGCGCGGGAGTGCCGGCGGAATTGCTCGTTCTGTTGGATAGCTCGGTGGAATCAGCGCAGCGCGCCATCGCTATCGGAGTCGATAAAGTGGTCATGACGGGCAGCAGTCGGACCGGTCGAAAAGTCTTGCACGCATTGGCCGATAGTTTGACGCCATCGGTGATGGAGCTCAGTGGATGCGATGCAATGTATGTCTTGCCAGGGGCGGATATGCATCGCGTGTGCGATCTGTTGGTGTTTGGTCTGAGGCTCAACGGCGGCGCCACATGCATGGCTCCCCGCCGCGTTTTTGTCCCGAAAAAGTCCGCGGAAGTTTTTCATCGCTTGCTAAAACAACGGCTGGAGGAACCTCGGCAAAAGAACTGGACGACCAAGCTTTCCCCGGCAACCTATCAGCAGCTTTGGGAGGGTGTTGACGATGCGATCCAAAGAGGAGCTCGCTTGTTTTCAGGCCAACCAAGTGTGTCGTCGTTCCGATCGACGGATCCTCTAGAGGGATCCATCGCAAGCGGGCATGTGGTGCTAACGGATGTTGCAGCCGACATGCGGATTTGTTCCGCAGACATATTTGCACCGCTGGCAATGATCATTCCTGTTGAGGATTGGTCGGATGCGTTGCGTGCCGATTCGCGTTGTCCCTATGCTTTAACTGCGTCTGTCTTTGGCCCGACCGAAGACGCGCTGCGAATAGTGAAGTTCGTTTCTGCCGGTTTCATTACCGTCAACGATGTCATTGTGCCCACAGCGGATCCTAGGCTGCCCTTCGGTGGTCGAGGGGAGAGCGGCTTCGGCGTCACGCGAGGAAACGAAGGTCTATTGGAAATGACGTTCCCCAAGGTCGTATCGACGCGTCTCGGTTCATGGTTGCCCCATGCCAAGCTCCCGGAGGCCTCGGATCAGGAATTACTAGACGGCCTGCTACAATTCAGCCACTCCCGCGGTATCCAGGCGCGGTTGCGAGGGTTGATGCAATCGTTCCGAGCGGTCCTGTCGGAGCGTAAAGCGACGGCCAAAAGCCCCAAGAAACCGTGATCGCTTTTGGCATCCATCGAAACTAAAACCAAATTGCTTTCCATTCAAGCGAGTATTACATGATAGAGCGTTCTACAAGGGTCCTAAATGTTGGGGTCATCGGCGGTGGTTTGGCCGGTCTGGCGGCCGCTTGTACGCTCGCCGCGCGCGGTCACAAAGTCACCCTGCTCGAGAAAAACGAATGGGTGGGTGGAAAGGCAGCCGTGTTGCATCAGGACGGATTTCGCTTTGATATGGGCCCCACCATTTTGACTTTGCCATCGGTGCTGCAGCGCATCTTCCGAGAAGCGAATCGCAACATAGAAGACTACATGCATTTGGTCGCGCTCGACCCGCAGTGGCGATGCTTCTTTGACGATGGTGGCGTGTTGGACTTGGTCCCTGACCTAGAGAAGATGAAAGCGAATTTGGAACGCTTTTCACCCAATCCCAATGTTGGCCAAGGCTACGAACGATTCATCAAAATTTCGAAGAGGCTGCACGAGGTCTCGAACAAATTTTTCTTTTGGCGCAGCGTGGGTGGGATAGGCGACACAATGGAAGTGGGTGGCGCTTTTTCCGCCACGGTTTTGAAAGATGTATTGAGTTTGCGCATGGGACGCTCGGTAGCGGGTTTGGTAAGGTCCTGCGTGCCCGATGCCCGAGCCGCTCAGATGATCGACCACTTCACGCAATACGTGGGTTCGTCGCCTGAAGCCTCACCTGCTGTCCTTTGTGGAATCGCTCACATGCAAACCGAAGAGGGCGTTTGGTATCCGATAGGTGGTACACGCTCGGTACCGGAGGGGCTTTCAAAACTAGCTCGCGAGCTGGGTGTTGAGATCAAGACACAGGTCGACGTCGCGTCGATCGACTCCGATGGAAAATCGGTGCGCGGTGTAACGACTACGACCGGCGAAAAGTACGAGTTCGATGCCGTGGTATCGAATTGCGATGCCGTGCGAACCCACCGAGAATTGATGAAAGGGACTGTCACGGATAAGAAATTCGAGAAGCGACGCAGCTATGAACCCGCTTGCTCGGGCGTCGTTCTCTATCTCGGCTTGAAGGAAAGATACGAGCATCTTTTGCATCACAACTTCGTGTTTTCCAAGGACCCGCACGAGGAGTTCGACTATATCTACAAACAGGGCAAGCCGGCTCCGGATCCGACCGCTTACGTCTGCGCTCCAGCATCAACGGAACCGAATGTAGCGCCCCCGGGCGGCGAAGCGCTCTACATCTTGGTGCATACCCCGTACCTACGCCCTGGCCATGATTGGTCCAAGATGTTGCCGGAGTATCGAGAAGTGATTTTGGACAAACTCGAAAACACTGCTGGGATGAAAGGCATTCGCGATCGGATCGTATCGGAAAACGCATTGACCCCCGAGGGAATTCACAAGCGGTATCGGGTGCTGAACGGTGCGATCTATGGACTTGCCAGCCATGGTCGATTCTTGGGTGCGTTCAAGCCAGCCAACCGCTCTCGCGACCTAAAGGGTCTCTATCTCGCGGGCGGCGCAGCGCATCCAGGACCAGGCATGCCGATGGTAATGATGAGCGGTTGGATCGCCGGCGATACGCTCGACAACGACATCCAAAGCGGCAAACTCGCGCCGGTTTGAAATGGTCGGGTCGGCATCTATCCAAACGCTAAAAAGCAGTTAGCCGCACCGTACGTGTGGCTGGATCCGCCATATCGATGCGGACTCGCACGGTTGCACCGTTATCGATTTTAGGAAGTTGCGTCGCCTTGGCACGAATCGCCGAATCGTGAGTTTGAACGACGCCTGTCGCAGCGTCGACCACCTCCGCTTCGAGAGTTTCCCCGATCCGATGTTGAAGCGCTACGGCTTCCAGAAGGTCGATCACGGCGCGATCGACATTGTTGGCCCGACCTTCGCACCGATCCATGGTCGCGGGTAGATGAGCCAGTTGGTCTATCAAGTCGGGTGGCACCGGCAGTTGGTTTGCAATCAGGTACGCCAGATCGAGCACATAGCGATCCGCAAGCCGTCGCATGGGTGCTGTTGCGTGGGCATAGGTCGCTCCGATGGCCGCATGCCACGCAGGCTTGCTATTGCTAAAAAGAGCGTAGCGCGCTCGACCACCTGCCCGCCTGGCATCGAGAAGAAATCGTTGGTGGCTAAACTTGTCGGGGTCCATGCGGCGCTGCAGATCTCGCAACGACTCGTTAGGCGCCCAAGCGATTCCGAGCGCATGGGCTGTGCGACGCAAGGACGCCACGGCCTGGGGCTCGGGGTCATCCATCACACGAAAAAGACCCATCCTCGCCTTTTGCAGTAACGAACCGATCGCCATGTTGACCGCGAGCGAAAGGGTCGAGTTGATCGACTCCGAAAGCACCCGAGCGCGAAGAACCAATCGCACGCCGCCGGGCGCGGACGCATCTGCGATCACTTCCTGTTGAGGGAACTCAACTCGGACCGCCCCACGAGCGGTTTCGTCCGCCCACATCCGCTTGGCAAACTCTTCAACATAGGGAATGGCCCACAGGTCCACGCTGTCGTAAGCCAACTTGGCCCTGCTTTGGCAAACGACCCGATCGATTCGGCGCAGCGAGACCTTGCCGTTGGGATCAATCGAAACGATTACAAGAATCGCGGGACGCGGTCCGTCGGGGAGCAAGCTTGCCGCTCCCTGGGATATCGTTTTTGGATACAAAGGTACCTTTTCGGCAAGCCCATAAATGGTTACGCCGCGCTTCCAAGCCTCGCGTTCGATTTCACTTCCCGTGGCGACAAAAGCGCCCACATCCGCAAGGGCATAATGGAGCACCAAGTCGTCTCCCTCCCGCTCGATCGCAAACGCTTGGTCCAGATCGGTCGACGTGGCCGGGTCGAGAGTGACCAGCGGTAGGTTCCTCGCATCTCGGCGTGACGTTCGCCACGCCGGTGGCGTCTCGGTATTTTCCGCAGTGACCTCTTCCGCCGCCGCAATCACTTCGGATGGGAACGCCGCGGGCAATTGGAATTGCCTGGCGATCGCGGCGAAGCCATCGGTAAGCGCTTCCTGCGCTTTCTCCGCGATGTTCATGAGCAAACTTTTTTCATTGGGCAACTCTTCGGAGCAGGATAGCGGAACGGCACAAGCCGTCCGGTGAGTAACCAATAGCCTATGCTGTGCGACTTCGATACGATCGCTCTGAAAACTGCTTCACCTTTCGGCTGGCAATATGCACCGCGCGTTCGACCATCTTCAACTTGTGGTAAACAACCGGTCTGTTTCGAAATCGAGACAACGACCGCCGATACTTGACGAAGAACATAAAAGTCTCCGCAAAATCTTCGCTGGAATTGGTGGAAGCGTAGTCGGTAATGAACTGCTGGAAAAGGCAACCGTAAAAGTACTTCAGTTTCCCTTGCTCGCTCCGGCATCTACGCTTGCCCTCCTGGTACTCGGGATTGCGTTTGAGATGGCGACGCCAAGTCTGGTAGGGAGTCGACGTGCAATTGCTATACGACTCGCCGAACGTACGACGGAACCAATCCTGTTTGAAAAAACTGGGATCGATGTAATACCAAGCATGCGCATACTCGTGGCGAATCGTATCGCACAGAGTCATGCCAGGCTTGTAAGGCTGATGTGGCAAATCGCGAGGCAAGTAAATAACGCCAGGCCGATAACCTCGCTTGCCGTAATGCCCGACTTGTTCAAAGACGTAGCCTCGCTCGCCCGAGCTCTTGACATTGGATATGCATAGCTCAACAGTATCTAGATAGACACCGTCGGCCAGCAGCCCAAGTTCCGCGAGCTCATGACGAACAAAATTATATGCACGGTCAACATTGGCCATGATTTGGACGCGATCTTGTGTTCTTTATTGCAGGTTAGGGCATGCCGGCAATGTTCCAATTGCGGTGTGCCTTCGTTTGGGGTCGCGTCCCTGCTCTAACAAGTCTGCTTTGAAGTCCCTGTCCCTTCAAATCGAATTTGACAAAAAGGACCATACTCACCCAAAAGAGGGGTTTGGAGCAGATCGCTTCTAAGGAAACGGACTTCTATTCAGTGCAGTCAGGCTGATTCTTGGCCCTCCAAAACCTTTAAGCAACCCACCCTATCGAGGGGTTTTTTGCTAAGTTGGCGAGCTGTCAGCAGTTGCGAATGAAAAAGATTTTCCGGAGGTTGTCCGAGGGGGTGTCTTTTCCGACAGCCTCTGGAAAACCAATAAAAACATTGGAAAGCTTTTAGGAATAGCGCGAATAGGTGCAGCCAAGAATGCAGCGCTGTATACTTGAATACGGCTCAACAGGAGACGAACCGAACCCACCGATGGCTATGGAAATGAACATGCTACGAAACTTGATCGCGTGCTGGATCGCCTTATGGCCGATTTCGCTTTTGGGCTCGCACCGCGGGCCTGAGTTCGGCTACGACCAAGGGTCCGACCCGCAGTTGCTAAAGAAGCAATCCAGTTGGAACTGGCCCGAGAGCGAGAAAATAATCCAGCAACTCGACGCGTATGTTCAAGCGAGGCGGTCCGAAACAGGTGGGGAACCGATTCGAGTCGATAGTTCGGACTCGGCTGCGCTAAAGGGGGTAGGGTTGTTGGACTTTGTCTTGGCGACCGCCGCTCGGATAGAACCCTCAGTAGCGGCCCTCAAAGCCGTGATCGACGGACCGTCCAGTGCCAGTGGCTACTCGACGATGGAAGCGCAGCTCAGTTCCATTCTGGCAAATGGGAGCATCCCGAGTTGGCTTCGGGCCGACCTTCAGTTGGTATGCTGTCGGTATTTGGTGCAGCATGGACTCTACGATGAAGCGTTGCAGAGGCTGTTGCCGTTGGCCCAGGAGTCCACCTCCGATCCGGCGACTTGGCTATTCTGCATGGGCGTTTGCCAACATCATCTCATGCAGCGTTCGGCTTGCTTGGAGACGCTCGAAAAATTGTTAGAACGCGAAACGGAGTTGCCGACTCGGTATGCGATTACCGCTCGCCTGATGCAAGCCGACATCAAGCCATTCAAAGAGGATTCGTTGGACGAGATCGCCCGATTGATGAACGACGTGGAGCGCCGCTTGGCCTTGGGTCGGACAGGGAAAACCGTTCGAGACAAAGAACAGACCATCGTCGACAAGTTGGACAAAATGATCGACAAGTTGGAGCAGCAACAACAACAGCAG
>JANODW010000665.1:0-2487 GCA_031412875.1 Pirellula sp.
AGTATCCTCAGCAAATTGGGTCGGTCAGGCATGTCCCTCCGTCCTGCACCATAACCGATGCGACCGACTTGCATCGGAGGCATCGGTCCGAACTCCGAAGCCAACTCCGTCAAAATCGCGGCTCCTGTCGGAGTCGTCATCTCCATCGAGATCTGCGTCGGAACGATGGGGACGCCTACTAATAGCTCGGCCGTCGCGGGTGCCGGGACACTGACCAAGCCATGCGAAATTTTCACTTGCCCCGATCCCGTCGGAACAGGCGAAGCAAAGGCCTTTTCAATACCGAGGTAATCCCAAGCAATGGCGACCCCCACGATGTCTACGATCGAGTCGATCGCACCCACTTCATGAAATTGAACCCGATCGATGGTCGTGCCATGAACCTTGGCTTCCGCGCGGGCAATCCGTTCAAAGATTCGCATCGCCAAATCCTTCGCGCCCGACGAAATTTTGGCGCGTCGCAAGATGAGGTGGATGTCTCGCAAGAACCGGTGGGAATGCTCCCGAGGATGCTCAATGGCAAGCAGCTTGCCTCGAAATCCTCGCTTGGCAGTATTCGCTACAGAAATCCGGACTTCCCCCAATCCCATCGACTCCAATGCTTGCTGGATGAGGGTTATTTCCGCCCCGGCATCGATTAAAGCGCCCAAGGTCATATCGCCGCTAATGCCGCTAAAGCAATCAAAATAAGCAATCTGCATGGTGTAGCTCGTGTTTTGGTACCAATTCGGTGAAGTCGCTGGCAAATTTTGCCGCTATTTTGGCGTTGCCACAACGACAGACACCGATATACTACGCGATTCCCGAATCCTACAAGATAATCGAAAACACGTTGAAGATCATGCAAGGCAATTCCGACGCTCAAGCGGCTGGAAGGTAGCCTGAACAGATCGAGGGCCTATCGGTTGGCAACGGTCCGTTTTTGGGGTTTGTCCGCCTTGTTACCTGGAGTGAGCTGAAATGAAAGTAGTTTCGTCTATTGGGGCGTTGAAGTATCGCCATCCCGATTGCCAAGTTGTGCGCCGCCGCGGCCGCATTTATGTGATTTGCAAAAGCAATCCACGCTATAAAGTTCGACAAGGCATCGCTAAGAGCAAACGACGCAAGCGTTAGTCAATCCGGTCCAAAAACAGCGATCGGATTGTTGTTATGAAGTTGAGAATCGGGGTAATAGGGCAGGGTCGCGATTGGCAATCACGGTACCTGCCAGCTCTCCGTTCCATGCGAGATCGCTTCCAAGTCGTCGGTGTTTACAATAGCGTTTCGGTTCTCGCAGATGCCGCCGCCCGAGACTTAGACGCCGAACGATTCGACAGCTTCCGCGCTGTCTCTGAAAACCCCAGCCTCGACGCGGTTTTGGTTCTGGAAGACGACTGGTACAAACTGATGCCCCTCCTCGCTGCATGCGATTACGGCAAGGGCGTTTTCTGCGGGGCGGAATTAAATCTGGATTTTGGCACCGCCAACCGCATTCGCGATCGCATTCATTCCTCCGGCATCGCCTTCATGACGGAGTTTCCCAGGCGTTTCGCACCCGCTACGCTCCGTTTGAAAGAACTGATCGCCACCCGACTGGGCAGGCCTCGACTCCTTTTCTGCCATCGAAGGCTCGCATGCGAAAGCAAAGACTTCCGCAATTCTAAATCGCTCGATGCTCGTTCGCAGCGAGAACTCATCGAACTGGTCGATTGGTGCAATTACATCGTTGCCGCCCCACCAAGCTGGGTACAAGCGATCAAACACTGTGCCCCACAATCGCCTCAAAGCGCCGACTACCAAATCCTCAGCCTTGGGTTTGGTGTTCCTGAGTCCGACCCAAAAGCTATTCTCGCACAGATTAGCTGTGGTGCTTATATCCCCGAAGTGTGGCACGAAGCGATCGCTTATAGGCCGCCAGCGGCGATTCAAGTTTGCTGCGAAAAAGGAGTGGCGTTCGTCGATTTGCCTAGCACCTTGGTTTGGTTTGACGAAGCGGGCCGGCATCAGGAAACACTCGATACAGAACTTCCTGTTGGTCAACAAATGCTCGGGCAATTTCATCGGGCGATCACTGCCTTGGTTCGAAAAGCAAACGATCTAGAAGACACCTGTCGCGCCTTAAATATCTTGGATCTGGCCAGAAAAAGTACCGAGTGCCAATCCAGAGTCACTATTTCTTAATAGGGTCGCTTTTGCCGAAAGCGACTCCCGGAGCAAAAAAAAACCGCTCCTCTCCCTTGAAAAGGAAATGAGCGGTTTTGGATGTTTCGAGTCTTAGGGTACTCAGTAACTACACGCTGGAAACAAGTTTGCTTCCAGCTTTTCGCTTCCATCGTCGTCGCATGACTGCGACGCCTACTAGACCAACCCCAAGAAGAGCCATGGAAGTCGGCTCTGGCACCGCAGTAATAGTCAACGTTCCCGCGTTGAAGCTCACGTCGCTACTTACATTAGTGATTCCGTTTGCAGCAAAAAACACATCGAATATATTCTCGACGAGTCCCGGAG
>JANODW010000666.1:0-4724 GCA_031412875.1 Pirellula sp.
AAACAAACAGTGCATGACCTCGCGACCAGCATTGAAAACTTCATAGACCGCCTCCTAAGGCGAGCGGTAGGAGGCGCTATCCGCGTCCCGTCAGTCGCCATCGTTGTTGGAATAGCCATGTATTGATCACCAGCAACAGGGCGCTGGTACCTAATGTTACCGCGAAATAGCAACCGACAAGCAACCACGAACCTTTTTTGGCGCTGGCCGATCCGCTTCCGGATACGACCTCAGTCATGGGCGTGCTGTCGGCAGCCATGAGTGGACTGGCCATTCCGATGAATCTCAAGTTTTCTATGTTTTGCCGTTCCAGCCGGGCTTCTGTCGAATCTCCATACGGAGCGAAGCTCCAAAACAAAAAGTATATCGCAATCGGGAGACAATAAAGGACCATCAGCACGATATAGCTCATCATCATGGCAGAGCTGGTTTTGCGAAGGAGTGTTGAAAAGAACAGAGCCAGGATAGCGTTAAAGATCGACGCGGACACGCAGATCGCTAAAAAGACTAACATGGCCCTCCAGTTCTTGAACAATTCTGGATTCAGGAACGAGAGCAACAGTGGGAACATCAAAAAGGAGGTCAGAACAAAGGAAACACGATACCCCGCGAACAGTTTCCCCCACATGATTTCCCACGACGAGATGGTCGTGGTAAGCAATAGGTCGAGCGTTTGCCGTTCGCGTTCACTGGTGATGCTACCTGCCGTAAAAACAGGGGCCGCCAAAATATTGAACACCAGCACATAACCCACGTAGTAGGATGCCAAGTTGGGCAATAGGAAAAGCAAGACCGCCATTAATGGGATGGCAAGCACCATGCTTAACTGGATTACCAATCGCAACATCAACGTGCCTTGGCTAAACAGTTCGGCATGCATTTCCTTGTCGTATACAGGATTCGCATTATCATCCATCAGTGTTTTGCGACGAGGCGGGGCAAACAAGTTATCTGGGAACTGATCCCGTTGAATAACCAGTCCCACTGCTTCGCGTTGCTCTTGGTCCAAATCGACCACTTCGCTTCCCTGGCTGCCGACATCCGGTGGATAGAGCAAACGCCTGGCGGTCACCGCCAACATGGCAAAACCGGCAAATAAGCAAATCGCTGGCACGAAGGTAATCGTAATCAAAAGACGAAGGTCCCCCTGAGGTGCCAACCAAAGCCAGGAAATAACCCCCACAATCAAAATCGGCAAAATCAAAACATAACTAACTACCAACGATGCACTTGTTCTTTTGAAATAGCTCGAGCAAACCATGCTGATCGAACCAAACAAAAAAATGGCAGATAACAGACCTACGTAAGCCGCCAGCAACTCGTAGATCGATACGCCCCCTAGCGGCAGGCACAGCATGATAATAGGTAGCGATCCGGAAACGAGGACCACCAAATGGGCCAAGGCCGCAATGAGTTTGCCTGAAACAATGACCCACGGCCTGAGCGGGCTTGCCAGCAACATTTCATAGGTCTTGCGTTCCTTTTCACCGGAGATCGCACCCGCCGTGAAACTGGGTGCCATCAGCGATGCGATTGCAAACTGACCTACGAAAAAAAAGTCCACCAGACGCTGAGCCGACGCCGACTCGCGGCTCAAGTCGATTTTGACATCGCGAGGATAAGCGATTAAAACAACGGCTGCCAACGCGATTTGGTATACCATCATCAGCAGAAAAGCTCGCGGAGCTCGCAGGTTGGAAATCAACTCACGCTGCAAAACCGGGTTGTCAATCGCGAACATAGGCAAACATACAATGAGGCGCGGGCAAAAAAGGATCTGGTATCTTGGTCCCTAGTTTATCCGACCCAGCCCACATTAGTAGCAGGCACGCTGGTTGGTCCCGTCCGCGACTAAGGTTTTGTAGTTAATTTCGATGGCCGACACCGAGATTGCTCCTAACCGAGACACAAACCGCGCAGAAGACCGTCGCTTGTGTCTTTTTCATTTCCCCGCTGGCTCCAGCAGCAAACACGCATCAGGTGGCATTCCATGCGAAAATTCCCAATGATCCTGGCAGGGCACTCGCTGACCCCCAACCAAGATTTGGTCGTCCAAGATAAGTTCAGCAGACAACCGATTGCCACCGCTCCGCTTGCCTCTGCGTTGCATGTAGAAAAAGCGATCGCAGCGGGGCACGCTGCAGCTCCCACATTACAACGCATGCCCGCCGTCGAACGCAAGCGAATACTGCAGCACTGCGTGAGTCAGCTCCTGCATTCGAAAGATGACTTTGTACAGACGCTCATTGCAGAGTCGGGGAAGCCGATCGCGTTTGCCGAAGTTGAATTCGATCGATGTGTCGAGGTCTTTACGTTGGCGGCGGAAGAAGCGACGCGTATTGACGGCCAAGTCCTTCCAATGGACGGAACCCACCGCGGCATCGGCTTCACCGGGATGACGCGCCGCTTTCCAGTGGGATTATGCAGTTTTATCACCCCATTCAATTTCCCGTTGAATCTGGTGGCCCACAAGGTTGCACCGGCGATCGCTGCGGGGTGTCCTTTTATCCTGAAACCGGCTTCGTGGACGCCTCTGAGCGCCTTGAAGCTCGGGGATATTCTGATGCAATGCAATTTGCCCGAAGGAGCATTTTCGATCCTGCCATGCACGCGTGAGTCCGCTGCGGCACTGGTTTCCGATGACAGGATTGCGATGCTTTCGTTTACCGGATCCGATACGGTCGGCTGGCAGATGAAACAGGACTGCGGCCGCAAACGTGTCTGCCTGGAGCTGGGCGGCAACGCTTCGTGCATTGTCGACGCCCACTATCCCTGGAAACGCATTGTGACCCGCATTGTGAATGCCGCCTTTGGGCAGAGCGGGCAGAGTTGCATCAGTCTGCAGAGGCTCCTCATCCATCGCTCGATCTATGAACCGATGCTGGACGGGATTGTCGAGGCAGCTTCGAAGATCCAGTCAGGCGATCCTAGGGACCCAAAAACGATCGTCGGACCCATGATCGATGACACCGAAGCGGACCGTATCTTGCAATGGATTGCGGATGCAATGGCCGTAGGAGCCATCGAGCGGCTGAAGGCAAAGCGGATCTCGGGAACCTCGGTGGTTACCCCCGGAATTTATGAAAACGTCCCAAGCGATCAAGCCCTCAACTGCAACGAAGCGTTTGGCCCGGTCTTGATCGTTCAACCCTTTGATGAATTCGATGAAGCGATCGCCATTGTCAATCGGTCCAAGTTTGGACTTCAAACCGGAGTATTCACCGAAACGCTCAGTCACGCTTGGAGAGCTTGGGAGGACCTGCAGATGGGTGGAGTTGTCGTGGGGGACACACCCAACACGCGTTTCGATGCAATGCCCTACGGAGGCGTGAAAGCAAGCGGCTTTGGAAGGGAGGGGGTTCGATACGCGATCGAGGAGATGACCTTCGAAAAGCTGTTACTGATCAACGCTCGCGCCGACTGACGCAACGTTTTTCTCGATTCGAACCTCCCAATCGATACACCTGTTCCACTCCGCGCGAACATACAAATTTGCGCAAAGATCTCGGTCGCTGTTTGGGTCGGCGTTTGCAATCGTCGGTAATACTTCCCCGAGTAGTACTGAAAGGCCTTCATGGACTAGCATCTTTCGATGCTGTACCCATTTGTGGCGATTGCCACCATTCCATTGCAACGCGGACAATCCCTGGAAGGAGTGAACGCCCGATGACTAGCCGTGTTAGAAGCTCTGCAACCATCAGCGTTGTGCTTCCCGTGCTCAACGAACAGGCCATCCTGACGTCCATCGTTGCAAAAATTTCCGACGCCCTGTCGAACGCCATTTGCCGCTGGAATATCGTGCTGGTCAATGATGGTTCCACCGACGCCAGCGGCGCGATTATGGACCGACTTGCCGAGCACGACTCGAGAATCCAGGTGTTGCATCTGGCAAGGAATTTTGGACATCAAGCCGCCGTGCATGCAGGTATTTGCCATGCGAATGGTGACGCTGTCATCGTAATGGATAGCGATGGCCAGGATGCTCCAGAAACACTCTCGCGGATGATCGACCATTGGCTCGACGGGGACGACGTTGTGTATGCCGTCCGTTATGGTCGCAAAGAGAGCTTTTCAAAGAGGCTGCTGTTCTCGGCGTTCTACCGTATCCTCTCCTCGATGGCGTCGATTCAAATTCCGAGGAACGCGGGCAACTTTGGTTTGATGGATAGAGTGATCGTCGACCAAATCCGTTTGTTGAGAGAAACCGACCGCTATTTGCCGGGACTGCGTTGCTGGGTCGGGTACCGTCAGCGCGCGTTGCCGGTCGAACGGTTGGCTCGACATGACGCGGAACCGAGAGTCAGCCTCAAGGGACTGATTTCTCTTGCAAAAACCGCACTTTTCAGTTTCTCTCGCGTTCCGCTTCATTCGTTCTACGCGATTTCAACGTTGTGCATTTGCACCGCGTTGGTTTGCTTCATTGTGTCGGCGTTTTCGTCGATCTACGCCAGTGCGCAGTTCGCTGCTTGGACAGGTATCGTCGGTGCAATCGCATTCTTTGCCTCCATCAACACACTCGGTATCGCGATCCTCGGCGAATACATTGCGCGCATCTACGATCAAGTCCGCAATCGGCCCATGTACATCATCGCACGAAGTGTAAACACCCAACACGAATTCGACGAGTCGATCCACGGTCGCGAGGGAGCTCTCCCGCAACTGCTTTCACAAATCGAGGAGCTCCGACGCGAAATCGAAGTCACAACAAACGGAGAAAAGGCAGG
>JANODW010000667.1:0-5540 GCA_031412875.1 Pirellula sp.
CGCAGACGCTCACTTTCGCGGAGCGAAAGGCGACTATGGGGCCACGCCGCGCTGCAGTATTAGATAAAGAGCGACACCGGACGGCTTGTGCCGTTCCGCGTGTATTGGAATCGCAAACTTGCTTTTAAAGAAAGGGGCGTCAGCGAGCGTTGAACATCTTTGACAGTTTGTTCAGTTCGCTGGGTTCCCCTGCTCTATTGTGAAAGTAGATCGCGTAACGAAGTCGCAGTTCGCTCTGCGCTTTGAAGATATCGTTCACCGCGGGTTCCTTGCCGTTGGTGTACGCGGATTCACCGAAGGGGCTAATCGAGAACAGTCCATAGCCTCGGACGTGGTAACGGCTCGGTCGAAAATTGCCAGAGTGGTCGAACAGCGTCACTCCGTACCGCTTGCTGCCTATCGAGCCCGAGTAGTCCACCCATGCTGAGCGTTGGCCCCAACACGCTTGGGTTCCAGATTTGCCTTCCGCGTTGATTACCTTGCCATCTCCTTTGTCTTCATTTTGAGTTTCCGCAACGCGGAAACCGAACAGGCCCTCTTTGGTATCCTTGAAGTTGACTTGATCGGCAACCATTTTGAAACGGATGTCGTAATCGAGCATTCTGTTTGCAAAGATAGATATGGTTGTTGTTTCCACCAACACATCTCCCCCTTTTCCATCTAGCCAATGATTGGTCACTCGCATCTTGGCCGGGTTGCCTTCACTTGCGAGCACCTCAACTCCGCGGTTCTCGATCTTGCCTTTCTCTGCCCAAAATTTGATTTCGTTGACTTCATCGACTGAGACCCAAATCCCTTTGTGATGCGGGTGGTCCCCTTTGTAGTCTTCGCCGACGATGGGGCGAGTGAGCGTTGCATCGTCGGCACTCTTTACTGGAAAGAAGTATGGCTTGGGCAAATTTTTGGCGAAGCGATACGTCGTAAACTCTTTGCCGTCAATCGTGACCCCGACCGTGTTTTCGTTTTGCGTTAATCGGACCACGTCGTCTGAGAACCCGACGCTCGCAAGAAGGAACGCACTCAAAAGTCCAACAATCCAGTTTTTGATTTTCATTGAAAATAACCGATTCATTCTGATAAGGATGGGAGGAAGGAATACTGGTCGTGCGGCACGCATGCAACGGAACTCATTTTAGCGGAACGGCGCAAGCCGTCCGGTTACGATCTGTAAAGAATCTTTGCGAACGCAGTCGTGACACCGGCGGGCTTGCGCCCAGCCGTTCCTGTCCGGCGGTCTGGCGACCTGCCGCTGCGAAAGTGAGTGCTATTTGGCTCGCGTCTGATGACAAAACAGACTTAAGATACATTCCAGGCCGAGCATTTCCAACGTGGTATTGTCGTTGCGAGAACCCAGCCAACTGAAAAATCCCCAAAAAATCGGTTGATCGGCAAGCATGCGATGGCAGAAACGCGGGCAAAGGCTACCATCGTATTCCCTGTCAAAGTTTCCTCATGAGAGAAGTCCAAACAAAGGGCGCGATGCATATGGCAAGATTCTTAGTCTCTTGGCTTGTCCTGATGAATTGTTGGTTCGCTGCAAGCGATTTACTGGGTCAATCGGTTTCGGAAGAACGCGCGGTTTTCATTCGATCTGGGTATACCAAGACAGAAGTGCGAATCCCGATGCGAGATGGCGTGGAGCTCTTTACCTCCATCTATGAACCGAACGATACGGAACCAGGACGGCAGTACCCAATCTTGATGACCCGCACGCCCTACAGCGTTGGGCCTTATGGGCCGTCGCAATACAAGACACAACTGGGACCCACGCCGGAGTTCGAAAAGAACAAATACATTTTTGTCTTTCAAGATGTACGGGGAAGGTACATGAGCGGCGGAGATTTTCTGAACATGCGGCCACACATCGACAACAAATCTTCCAACGAACAAATCGACGAAAGCAGCGATACCTACGATACCGTCGAATGGTTGGTCAAGAATACCAAGCGGAACAACGGCAAGGTGGGCCAATGGGGCATCTCGTACCCCGGGTTCTACACTTCCGCAGGCGCGATCGACTCTCATCCCGCGTTGGTTGCCGTCTCCCCACAAGCACCGATCGCCGATTGGTTCTTTGATGATTTCCATCGCAACGGGGCTTTTGTTTTGCCGATGGGATTCAATTTCTTTTATTCCTTTGGTCGTCCTCGCCCTGGCCCGACCACCGAAGGCAATCCGTCGTTCCCGTTCCCAACCCGAGACGGCTATCAATTCTTTTTGGAATTGGGACCGCTTGGGAATGTCGACAAGTACTACTTTCACGACGAGATCGGATTTTGGAACGATATGGAATCGCACCCAAACTACGATGCTTTTTGGCAAGCCCGAAATCTTTTGCCTCATCTGAAGAATATCAAAGCGGCCGTCCTAACCGTCGGAGGCTGGTACGACACAGAAGATCTGTATGGACCGCTTAAAACTTACGCGGCCATCGAAAAACAGAATCCGCGAATTCGCAACCATCTGGTCATGGGGCCTTGGTATCACGGCCAATGGGCTGGTGACGAAGGACGGAAATTGGGGCAAGCCGATTTCGGTTTTGCGACTTCTACCTGGTACCAACAAAACGTATTGCTCCCATTTTTTGAATCGCACCTGAGGGGAAAGCCGATCGTCGAACCCGCAGAGGCAACGGTTTTTGAAACAGGGTCAAATCGCTGGCGACAGTTCGATCAATGGCCACCCAAGGAAGCCAAACCGACAAACTGGTACCTTGGAGAAAATGGCCATTTGGATTCGGTCCCTCCCTCCGCCGCCGAATCGTCCAATACGTTTGTAAGCGATCCGAGCAAGCCGGTTCCCTATACCATGGAGATAACGACCGCTTGGGCCAAAGAGTATGTCACTGAGGATCAGCGCTTTGCCTCGTGGCGGCCCGATGTGTTGGTCTACCAAAGCGATCTGCTCAAAGAATCGCTTACGGTTGCCGGCCCGATTCAAGCAAGCCTGTGGGTCACCACGAACCAGGGTGACGCGGATTGGATTGTCAAAGTGATCGATGTGCTGCCTGGTGCCACACCTGAGGGCGGTAGGAATAGAAACCCAAGTAAAGATCCGGGAACCGCAGGTCGCCATGAACTCGTGCGCGCCGCAGTCATTCGCGGCCGCTTTCGAGAGAGCTTTGCGAATCCAAAGCCGTTCGAACCAGGCAAACCCACGCTGGTAGAAATCGAAATCAGCGACATCCTCCACACCTTTCAACCCGGGCATCGACTCATGGTTCACGTCCAAAGCACTTGGTTTCCCTTTATCGATCGCAATCCTCAGCGCTACGTTCCCAATATATTTGACGCCAAGGAAAGCGATTTCACCAAGGCAACGCACGGGGTCTTGCACAGTCGTCCGTTCCCAAGCCTTCTCAAACTCCCAGTCCTGCCCAACTGAGTCTTGTGTTCTTCGATCGCGGAAAGGGTTCCAACCAACAAGCCATCCGCATCCAGACTCAAAGTCCGTAAAGGAGTTGAATTTCTCCGATTACCTGAAAGCAATCCATGCAAATTGACTAGGGATTTCGTCGTTCGTGCGAACTTACACGTGGGAATCGCCCCCCAACCGCCCAACCCATTGTTGCCAAAGGATTTGAAATTGCTCCCGATGATGGAAGACCCACATGACCGCTGGAAACGGCAAATCCGGGGCAGGGAGAGAAGAGTTTAGGATCGATAAATATCCCTCTTGTACCAATAACGCCAGACGAACGCTCCCTAGCGATCAATAGCAGTACCATTGGTGTCGGTTTTGATTATCATTTGGGTTCGGATCTATCCGTTGTCAGACCCCTTTCGCTGCAATCGATTACTTTTCACAAGGATCATGGAAATGTCGTTCCACCGTCAAACCTCTCGCCGTAGCTTTTTGCAAGGCAGCGCCGCCACAGGAGCCGCCGTCGTCGTCGGATCTTCGTTGAGCCGGGCGTCCGGTTACTGGTCTCCCAATGATCGCCCCGTGTTTGCAACCATTGGTTTGCGAAACCAAGGTTGGGAGATCACTAACAAATCATTTAAGTTTGCAGATTTCGCTGCGTTTGCAGATGTCGATTCGAATGTGCTTGGCGCTAACCTCGAGAAAGCTGAAAAAGCCCAGAAGAAGAAACCGGATGCTTATAGCGACTATCGCAAGATCCTTGATCGCAAAGACATCGATGCAGTCATGATTGCAACGCCCGACCATTGGCACACCAAAATCGCGGTCGAAGCGATGCTTGCTGGCAAAGACGTTTACTGCGAGAAGCCTCTCACATTGACGATCGCCGAAGGGAAACTGATCGAGAAGATGGTCAAGCAGACCGGTCGCGTCTTTCAGGTGGGCACGATGCAGCGAACCGAAATCGAACAGCGTTTCCTAAAGGCTGTTGCGTTGGTCAAGCATGGCCGCATCGGCACGGTGCAGCGAGTCACCTGCGGTATCAACGGAATGGATGCTTCTCCGGTCATTCCAGTGGTTCCGGTTCCGAAAGAGTTGGACTGGGACTTCTGGCTCGGCCCTGCCCCGAAAGTCGAATACCGTTCGCTTCCTGAGATGCGAGTGGGTTACGGTGGCGGCGTTCCGCTTCATAGCAACTGCCATTACGCGTTTCGAAATTGGCACGAGTACTCCGGTGGCAAATTGACCGACTGGGGCGCCCATCACGTCGATATCGCTTGTTGGGCACTGGGAGCTACCGCAACCGGTCCGAGCAAGGTGACTCCGGTCGAATTCAAGCTGCCTGTTGAGTACAAGGATGGACACCCAACCGTTCAAGATCAATACAACGCAGCGACAAGCTTCAATATCAAAGTCGACATGCCCAACAATGTCGAAATGATTATCACCAGCGAAGGGGACAACGGAATCCTGTTTGAAGGGACCGAAGGTAGGTTCTTTGTCAATCGCGGTAAGATATCCGGAAAGCCTGTCGAGGATCTCAAAGACAAGCCGTTGCCTGACGGAGCGATCGAAGCCATCTATGGTGGTCCTGTGAGCGCGAACCATACCGCCAATTTCATTGAGGGGATCAAGGCTCGCAAGCAACCGATTTCCGATGTCTGGTCACACAATCGCATGCTGGAGATCTGCCACCTATCAAACATCGCAATGCGGCTCAATCGCGAAGTCAAATGGGACGCAGCCAAGCGAGAGATTATCGGTGATGCGCAAGCGAATTCGTTCCTCACGCGAGAAAACCGCAAGGGATTCGAAATCAATATGTAGTTCCGCTATGGCGAGCGGCAGGATCATTACTACCGTAGGATGGGACCTTTGTCCCGTCCGGTTGTTCGTTCGGGACAATGGTCCCAAACTACGGCTTGTATGTTTCCGTCCAACGCGCGCCAATGCGAAACAACGCAACGCGGATATGGCCCCCCCCTTCTTTGTCTAGAGCAGAAGGGGGGGCTCGGGATTGCAAAGCAAGAGCCCGTAATATTCTTTTGGGTTGTCGATTCTGGCATACGCAGATCGACTAATTAGCGATTGAAACGGGAATGGCGATCGGACGGGTCCGATTCGAATGCCTTGTCGCAAGAGCCCATCCTCCACGCAACTTGAACGAGGGAAAGAGA
>JANODW010000668.1:0-2253 GCA_031412875.1 Pirellula sp.
GAGCAGGTAGCAAACTACTCGACCGCCCAGACCTTTTTTCTGGCAGCAAGGCGATTCTATGAGCAAACGGCCGACGAGCAATTCAAGTGGAGCGCTATTCCTTATGCGAAGGCGATTGCGAACAGCCAGCATAATGAGTTGGAATCGCGAACGAAGGCAGATTGCGAGCGCATCGGGTGGGCAAGTCTGCCGACCTCGGTAGCATTGCCGAGCCTAACCGCCGTGAGAACGGCTCAGCAACGTTTGCAACAGTCCATCGCCATGCTCCAAACGATTGAAGCCATTCGCAGCTATGGGGCCATTCATGCGGGCAGGTTGCCCGGCTCGCTCGATAGCTTGCCGTTCCCTGCCCCCATCGATCCCTATACAGGCAATCCAATTGCGTATGAACTCACCGGTGACAAGGCAGTGCTTACTGGCAAACCAGGGGCAGGGATGCAATACCGGATTGTTGTTCGCTTTGCTTCCAAATGATTTCGACTCCGTCTCACCATTGCAACCATCTTTTCTTTCTCCTTCGAAGGCTATCAACCATGAAGTCCATTCAAACACGAATCAGCAAACGGTTGATTCGGGCGTTTTTTCTCCTTGCCGTTGCACCCTTTTGTACCCAAAGACTTCTCGCAGACGACCTTTCCGTTCCCAAACAGTTCGTGAATGCGACTACCATCGCCGTAGCCAAGATAGACCCCAAACGGCTGAGTGTTCCCGATTCGCTTTCGAAAAATCTATCCGAAGTGTCTAGTTTGCAGCCAACCGCTAAGTCGATCCTCCGAGTTGTGCAAGAGCTTATCGCCGCGTCCAACGGTGAAAGTGTTTTTGTCACGGTGGATGTTCCTTTCTCGTCGGGGCAACCTCCTGTAAGGATTTTTGTTAGGAATGCTCCCGGCGTGAACGCAGCAAAGCTCTTTGAACATCTCGAGCGATTGCAGTTCAACAAGCCTGTCGTCCAAGGCAACCACCTCTGCTTTTCGATGGTCCGCACGACGCAATCGTCCGGCGAATTAGTTGTGTCGGACAGCACGATTCCTTCCGAAAGACCGGACGTGGAGATCGCCATGCAAGCCGTGAAGGAATATCCGATTCAATTTTTGATTTTACCACCTGGGTACATTGTGGCGACCTTTCAAGACCTCATGCCAAGCGTCCCGTCGCAGTACGGTGGCGGTCCGATGACGGTGCTGACCGAGGGAGTGAAATGGTCGGCCATCGGTGTGGATCCCGCAAAGGTTGAATTGAAAGCGATCACACAGTCGAAAACTGCAGAGGCAGCCAAAACGCTTGCGTCGCGTCTCCCGGGTTTGCTATCTGCTTCCGCAAGTCGACTGCGGATCCTGCAAGCAACCACAAGCATTGAGAAACTCCAATCATGGATGAAGCCGATGGTTGAAGGCGATCGGATGACTATCTCGATCAACGGTTTGTCGGAACTGGATCAAACCGTGGCATGGATAACAGCCGCTATGGCGCAGGTGTTGGGTCCCATGACGACTCAAGTCAAAATGGATCGATTCAAGCAAATTGGTTTGGCCATCCATAACTTTGAGAGTGCCAACCGCGTTTTGCCACCCCCCAAAGAGGGCCGCAACGCAGAGGGAAAAAGCAACCTGAGTTGGCGAGTTCATATTCTCCCCTACATGGAACAATTGGAGTTGTATTCGCAGTTCCATTTGAAAGAAGCATGGGACAGTGAGCACAACGCAAAGCTCCTAGAGAAAATGCCAGACGTTTACAAAGGCGGCATATTGGGAGTCGACAAGGATGGCCAGATCAAGCCAGGCTATACGACGTTCCTGGCGCCGGTAGGAGAGGGGACCATCTTTGGCGGACCCAAGCCGGTGCGGTTCAGCGACATGACGGATGGATCGAGCAATACGATTTGGTTGGTGGAGGTGAAAGCCGAGTTTGCTAAACCATGGACGGCACCTGAGGATTATCCGTTTGAGATAGCAAACCCAGCCAAGGGCCTAGCGGAAATTCCGACCGAAAGACCATCTTTTTTGGGTGCGGTGGCAGACGGGTCGGTCAGTACGTTTTTCATGGACCTTCCAGCGGAAACGATCCTCCATTTGTTTCAGATGAACGATGGACACGCCGTCTCATGGCCGTAAAAGGCAAAGCGTTTCCCTTCATCCCCGGCATGCCCACCTCTGCAGAACCAACAAACGCTAAAAACGGCACGCTTTCGAATCCCTCCCCTCAACAATGCATGCTAACCATTTCCCGGAGGGAGGAAGGGAGAAACGACCCAGG
>JANODW010000669.1:0-4502 GCA_031412875.1 Pirellula sp.
GTTGGGTGATGAAGTACTGAGATGCTTCCTCGGCATTGGCAAATTGCAAACCACCTTGAAGGCCTTTAGGCGCTTGGGTGTACAAGAAGTAACTGCCGCCCGGAACCTCGCATGTGAACCCGCAACTCTTAAGGCAGGCCACCAATTTACCCAGCCTCCTTCGGTACTTTGCATTGATGCGCTGCGGGATTCCTGGTGCGTCCAAGCCTGAGATGGCAGCGCGTTGCACCGCCCCAAATTGCCCGCTATCGCAATTGTCCTTCACATCCGAAAACGCTTGAACGATTTTTTCGTTGCCGCATACCCATCCGATGCGCCATCCAATCATGTCGAATCCCTTGCTCATCGAATGGACTTCCACTCCGACATCCATTGCTCCCGGGGTCTGCAAGAAACTCAACGGCTTGCCGCGGAACGTCAGCAAAATATGGGCGGCATCCTGAACGACCACAAACTTGCGCCGGTGCGCTAGGTCGACTAAGTCTTCATAAAACTGCTGCGTCGCAACCTGCCCGGTCGGACTATTGGGATAATTCACGACCACCAACTTCGTTCGTTCCCACGTTTCATCCGACACTTGACTGAAGTCCGGATAGAAATGGTTTTCGGCCAAAAGCGGCAATCGATAAACGCTTCCGCCGTAGTACTTGGTATGCGTGCCAGCAACCGGATAACCCGGCACTGTCATCATCGTGATATCCCCAGGATTGATAAAACATGCCGGCAACATAGAAAGGGCCGTCTTGCTACCAATGCAATGGTTGATCTGGGTAACAGGGTCCAAGTCGACTTGAAACTCCCGTTTCATAAAGCGGCTTACCGCCTGCTTGTACTCCAAAACACCATTGTCCATGTATCCGCGATTTTCGGGGCGATTCACTTCGACAGACATCTGCTGCCGCACTTTTTCGTCCGCCATCGAATCGTTTTCGCCGATCCCAAAATCAAGCAACCCACGGTCCGGGTAATCAGCCAACGCTTTTCGCTTGGCCCTCTTGATCTTCTCGAATTTGTAAATCTCGTTCCCCTTGCCATAACTGATTCCGCCTATGCGATCGGCGAACAGTTCTTGGAAATAGGGATCTTCATCAACAACAATAGGCTTGGATGGGGAAGACGCAGTCGACATTGGTTAAGCGGTAATCTTCGAGGAAACGTATCTGTTCAATCAAAAACATTTCCCCCATGATACGCAATAAATCCACTTTCATCCATCGCTGTCCATGCAACCAGCACGATTGCCTTTGTAATTCCCAAGGCGAACGGCAGCCTGAATCATACAATCCGTAGTTTGGGGCCATTGTCCCGAACGAACAAACGGACGGGACAATGGTCCCATCCTACGGTAGTTTTGATCTCGCCGCGCGCCTAAAAGAACACTCCTCATAGCCTGGAAGATAGCCTGGAAGCCGTCGCCACTGTTAGCCACTACTCGTCTTCGCCGGAATCGTCCGCTTCCAAGGCTCTGGCAACCGAGGCCGATAGCTCCATTTCCGAATCCAGGTCCCAAAACCCTAGGCCTTCTTCCAAGTCCGTGATTTGCGCGGTGGGCACTCCATCCACAATGGCAAACACGCCAAAATCCTCGAAAGGACGTTCGGGCGAAGTATACATGCTGATGCCGTCAAGTATGCGTCCCAGGTCGCTTGCAAATCGACGCTGCATGTATCTCGCGAAAATGGCAAGATCCTGCGGGTCTGCGCCGGTTGCCATCAATCGCCTCAACTGGTCCCCAATCTCGTGATCCTCATCGTCGCACGCGTCGTCAATCCACGTCGCGTCATGGATAGGACTGAACAAATCCTCTGCGATTTCATGAAAGCAAATCGTTTCTACGATCGGTTCACCTTCTTCGGCCGCATCGTGTGCCATTTCGTCTGCGTCTTGAAATCCGCGTGCATTCAGGAACTTTGTGATTGCTTCAATATCTTGCATGGCCATGTTGCTTGTCTCCGGTATTGCAGTGTTCGATTCCATTTATTTCGGACGATGAATGTCCAAGTTCTACCCAAGCGACACCGGTTTTGGCAACCGTTGAACGGATTTATTCTTTCCTCCGACTAGTCCGCGTGGATCGACCAGCGGACCTAGATGGGACGGAACACCACTCCCGCATATCCGACGACCCGAGCCGGATCGCCGCCCGAACTCGCGCTATTGTCGTAACCGATTTCCTCGACCTGAAATGGCTCGCCGAGGATAGTCAACGTTTGCATGATCAACGCCGCGGGCACCAAGCCGCACATACTGATCCTGTTCTGCATACACACATCCATCAGCTTTTTGGGATCGCCCGTCAACATGGCTTCGACGGCCATGCGGTCGAGACGCCGATTCTCCGGCTCGTTTGCAAAGTGATTCATATCGCTGGAAATCACCAGAAGCGGACGTTCTGACAGACCCCTTAGAACGTCTGCGAGTTGCTGCGATGCAAGCATGATTTCGTCGTAAGACGCGCTTTTCATTGCGATAGCTACCAACTTGGGCCTCGCCTCGCCTTTGGACAACGATTCGAGGATGGGCAACTGCACCTCGACTCCGTGCTCGCGAGCATGCGCCGCAAAGTCCAACTCGAATCCCTCGACACCCGCCACAAGTTTCCGAACCAATTCTAGATCCGTTTGCCATGACTCACCCCCCGGCAATTCCCAAGCTCGAGACGGCGAGATTGCCCAGTCGCTTCCCAACGGTGTGTGCTTGGGGCCAATGATCAAAACCGTCGATGGCAACTTGACCGAACCCCATGTATCCATCGCGATCTGCCCGCTATACCGCAGGCCCGCATGCGGGGTCATCATTGCCAACGCCGGTTTGGGAGACACGCCCGCAGCGACGCTTCCCTGAAGTTTGGCGACGAGAGATCGCCGTGCCTCGGTAGCCAACGGATAAAACATGTCCGCTACCGCTGGTTTTCGAACGTCGTCCTCGCTCTGCGCTACCGTCGTGTTGCTTGCCAGCAACGCATCGGCTGTCGACATGCAGCCCAATGAATAGATGCCGACTGGATTTCGCCGAGACTTGATCGTCGTGGCGGCCTCGGCCATCAGTGTTTCAACGGATTTGGCGGCGTCGAACGCAATGGCCGCGCGGTCTCCAGAAACCGCAACCACCGCTCGCAATTGGGGCTGGAACCCCTCCGTCTCGCAGCGAACTAAGTTCGGCTTGAGTTGACTGCCGTCCCAATCTTCATAAAGAATCGCACCATGATGCGCGGTATCAAAGAGCACCGTAATCTCCAGTTCAATATCCGTTTCCTTTTGGAACCTCGTCTTCGAAAGCACTTCCGAGGCCGCTTTGCAGAGATCGAACAAACTGGACTGCAGCGGCATATCGTTGCGCAAGGACGTCTTGATCCAATGGGCGAGCGGCTTGCGAGTTTGGCTATCGACGATCGACAGGACGACCCCATGCACGTTGCCGTCCATCGCATCTGCGGCGAAGTAGGTTGGCGTCGCACCCCGCGACAATGCAATCAAGTTCTGCGTCGCAACCTTTTTAAGTTGCAATAGACTTTGCGTATTTCCAGGCGCACGTCGGATCGGCATTTCCGCAGGCAAACATTCCGGCTCCATTTTTCCTTCGATCAATGTTCCTACGAACGTTTCTAAAATCGTATCGCTTTCCAACCATGCGGATTCGGGTAGTCCCGCCTTGCGACATACCCCTTCCAGGAATTCCTTGGCCGTCCAATTCTGTTCCACCGGAACACTTGGCAACAGCAGTCCCGATTGTTTCCCTCGCGTGATCTTGAGACCATGTTTTCCGATTTCAATGTGCTCAATACGACTCTCCGCCGGGACCGTCAACACGATCGGCGAAGCCAATAGCGAAACGTCGAGTCGGAGGAACGGCAATTCGCATGGAGAGATCGATGGCATGCGTGGATCCTCTTTGCAAGTCCTTTCCACTGAGGAAAGGATCGCCTCTTGCAATGGGGCGGGGTGACCCACGAATCCGCAACAGCCTCGCAATTGTTTACCTCGCGTCAACGTCGCGAACATCCCCATCACATTCAACTCCGCCATCGACCCAAGCGATGCGATCCATTCTTGAGTTAGCCCGCGATTGCATACCGCCGCAACCACGACGAGCTGCGCTGCCCTGTGAATCGATGTTCGTTGCTCGTCGCTCAAAGCGTTGAGCTTCAACATCTCCAATTTGATCGGAGCGGAAAGGGGATGACTTGACATGGCTTCCTCAATAGGAGAATTTGGCGAACGATGCACCGGGACTTCCGTCAGCGCACCGGTGGACGCCGAGCGATTCGAAACGACCGGCAATGATACCCTATTCCGCTCGCCTTGCAGATTCGAACGACGGAAAGTGTCTAAGTTTACCGGTTGCCTCTTGCGTCCCCAATCGCCTGGCGATGCCACCATTTCCCTGGATGAACTGCATTCATTTTTATCGAACCTCTTGCCTGCATCGAACTTCCATTTGCAATCTGGGTGCGCTGCCAACCAACGGTTGGTAGCCTCTCATTTAACTCGTTCCTTGCTACC
>JANODW010000670.1:0-6575 GCA_031412875.1 Pirellula sp.
CGAATGGAACCTTACCGGTACGGCGGAATTCTGGAACCGATGTTGGGACTGCGTTATGCGTTCTTCGGTGACGGAGCCGCAAATGACTCCTACTTAGCAGATATTGTTCCCGCTCTGCCCATCCCGCCACAAGTCGCGGGCCAGACGAGAGAAACGTTGACACGGGATCGCGTACAAACAGACAACAACATGCTTTTGGGGCAGTTCGGTTTTCGATACACCAAGTTTATCAACCGTTGGACGCTGTCAAACGATATGAAATTCTTCGGCGGTCACGTCTATCAGAACCAAGAGAGAAAATTGACCACGGTTTCCTCCACCTACGCTGCACCTCCGGCGGTTGGAGTCCAAGCCTTAACGGACAATATCCAAACCGGCGAATTCAGCGGATCTCGCAGGGATGCATCGACCATCGGATTCGACTTGCGGGTCGAGGGATCGTACAAAGCGACCAAGTATTTGGACCTGCGAGGCGGATTTGCAATGATGTACTTTGCCCGAGGGATCTGGCGGGGAGCAACAGTGACCGGAGGGGGCAGCAACGAGTCTTACAATCAAAACCTAGCGATGCCGGCGTTCACCTTCGGGGTAGCACTCAATCGTTAGTCGCAACGCTGGCTCGGGTTTTCGAACCTCCTGCATCTAGTACTCACCATCGAACGTTTGCAAGATAGCAAAGGCGGCTTTATCAAGTCGCCTTTGCTATTTTCATTGAAAACGAAGTCCGCTCTTCTTTCTGGGCAATCTCTCCCGAAATCTCGTTTCGGGTTATCATATTCGAAGGCATGTAAGGGACTCGTATTAATCAGCCGAATAGCGGTTGTCGGCCGTCTCTCATCTCCTGGGGAGACTGCCTCGATTCAATGCTCTACTAGATTGTTTTTCATTCATGGAAAATGCGTTTGCGATTAAAAGTTGGTTCGGTGGTGGTGAGGCTGCAATGTCCACGGCGTCCGAGGGGCAAGGACCTCAAGGGAAGTTGCCGCTCACGGACGATATGTTGCGAAACTGGTCGAGCGGAGATCTCTTTGGCTTGACCCAGAATGCCGGAATGGGCTGGGACATTCAGAAAATGGTCGGTCCTCAGTTCTTATTGCTCAGCACGCAGGGAGGGATTCGAGGCGAAGATGGCAAGCCGATCGCATTGGGTTACCATACAGGACATTGGGAAGTGGGCCTCCTGATGCAGGCTGCTGCCAAATGGCTCAGCGAGAAAGGGGGCGTTCCATTCGCGGGCTTCGTCAGCGATCCCTGCGATGGTCGGACACAAGGCACCGTGGGAATGTTCGACTCTCTCCCCTATCGCAATGATGCCGCCATCGTTTTTCGTCGTCTGATTCGTTCTTTGCCAACACGCCGAGGCGTCTTAGGCATCGCCACCTGCGACAAAGGCCTTCCCGCAATGATGTTGGCTCTGGCAGGCAGTTCCCATTTGCCCAGTGTTGTGGTTCCCGGAGGCGTGACGCTCCCCGCCAAGGACGCAGAAGATTTGGGCAAAGTGCAGACGATCGGAGCCCGGTATGCCAATGGGATGATCTCTTTGGAGGAGGCGGCCGACGCCGGCTGTCGCGCTTGTGGTTCCCCTGGCGGTGGTTGCCAATTCCTCGGCACGGCGGCGACGAGTCAAGTGATCGCCGAAGCGTTGGGCATGACGGTCCCGCATGCGGCGCTCGCTCCGAGTGGCCAACCGATTTGGATGGAGATGGCCAAGCAATCGGCGGCTGTCCTCTGGGATCAGCATCATCGCAAAGCCACACTGCGCGATGTCTTGACCGAGGACTCGTTTTACAATGCGATCGCCGTTCACGCTGCGTGCGGCGGTTCGACCAATCTTTTGTTGCATGTACCCGCCATCGCTTTTGCGGCCGGTCTTCCTCGCCCAAGCCTGAACCTTTGGAAGGAGGTCAATCGCCGTGTATCTCGGTTCGTGGACGTCTTGCCCAATGGTCCTATGTTCCATCCGACGGTCCGTTTGTTTATGGCTGGCGGTGTGCCAGAGATCATGTGGCATTTGCGAGAACTGGGCATTGCCAAGTGCGATGCAATCACCGTCACAGGCCATACGTGGAACGAAATTTTAGACCACTGGGCCCACTCGGATCGAAGGGCCGCGTTGCGGGATATGTTGCGCGAACGCGATGGCGTCGATCCCGACTGCGTGATCATCCCTCCAACCAAAGCCAAGCAAATGGGGCTGACAAGCACCGTTTGTTTCCCGATCGGGAACATTTGTCCGGATGGGTCGGTGATCAAATCCACCGCCATCGATCCCTCGGTCATCGACCCGGACGGGGTCTATCGCAAGACCGGTTTGGTCCGTGTGTTTACGACCGAGAAAGAGGCGGTGGCAGCAGCCAAAGGGCAGCACACGCGTCCGCTAAAAGCAGGCGACGTCGTCGTGTTGATCGGACGGGGTCCGATGGGCACCGGGATGGAAGAAACCTATCAACTCACCAGCGCGCTGAAATACCTCGACTATGGCAAGCATGTCGCGGTCGTGACCGATGCGAGGTTCTCCGGCGTCAGCACGGGCGCTTGCATTGGCCACGTCGGTCCCGAAGCATTGGCGGGCGGTCCCATCGGCAAGCTGCGCGATGATGACCTCGTCCAAATCGAAATCAATCGAACGACACTCGAAGCCTCCGTCCATTTTGTAGGTTGCGATGGGAAGCAATTTTCTCCGGAGATAGGGGCAAGCATTCTCGCAACCAGGCTACCGCATCCCAATTTGAGGGAAGATGAGCGGATGCCAAGCGATTCACGCCTTTGGGCGGCCCTCCAGAAAGTAAGCGGCGGCACGTGGGGCGGTTGCGTCTACGACGTCGATCGAATCATTCAAGTTCTCGAGGCCGGCGAAAAAGCGCTCGCGGGTCCATGATTCTGCTCCTGGATAACTACGACAGCTTTGTTTATAACCTCGATCGCTATTTGCAACGCTTGGGACACAAGACCCTCGTGGTTCGAAGCGACGCGGTGACCGTCGATGCTTTAAGCCGACTGGAACTGGATGCGATCGTGATTTCTCCTGGACCAAAGTCCCCAGGGGAAGCGGGTTGTTCTATGGAAGCGGTTCGCAGATTAAGCGGTCACGTTCCTATCCTCGGGGTGTGTCTGGGACACCAAGCCATCGGGCAAGCATTCGGTGGACACATCGTTCGTGCCAATTCGCCCATGCACGGCAAAAGCAGTTTTATCAGTCACGATGGTTCACCTCTCTTTCAAGGGATTGAGACTCCTTTTCAAGTCGGCAGGTATCATTCCCTAGTGATCGCGCCCGACAGCTTGCCCGACACCCTCCAGGCAACAGCGTGGGCACAGGATGGAACCATCATGGCCGTCCAGCACATCAAGTATCCCGTCTTTGGAGTTCAGTTCCATCCCGAGTCGATCTTGACCATCCAGGGGTATCGCATTATCGCCAATTTCTTGACGCTGGCCCAGTTGCAACACCTCGCAATCCCACCCAACGACTTGTTGGCACAGCCTTGACCTAGCGGCACTGCCTTGAAGTATAGTCATTGCCCTGGCCTGTTGTCATAGCTTTGCCTGGAGGGCGACGCTTAAGTCGGTTTGAAGATCTTCCGGCCTAGCGTTGGATTGTAAGTCGTCCAGGGATCGCGAGTGCGGTCGCTTTCGATCAGCCCCAAGGCGGCGTTGAGTTTAGCATCCATCTCATCTAAGTAGTGGAAGGCGATCGCTTCTAACGTCATTGGGACTTTGGGACTGCCATGGTCCAGGTACCCATGGTGGCTGACGATCATGTGCTGCAATCGCAGGACGATTGCGCGATCCACTTCGAAGCCTGCTAGGCCGAGCTCGCGGACCTTGGCATCCAGCATTTGGACCCCTTGCACTAGATGGCCGAGCAATTGGCCTGCATCGCTGTAGCTTAGCTCGCCGTCAAAAAGCAATTCTTCCAATTTGCCGATGTCATGCAGCATGGCGCCGGCGATCATGAGATCTCGATCAAGCATGGTATAGTGCGCGGACACACGGTCTGCGAGCTGCATCAAGGACACGACGTGCTCGAGCAATCCGCCGGGGTAAGCATGATGCGTCTTGATCCCGGCCGGCGCTAAACAGAACGATTTGGCGATCGCCGCGTCCTGATAAAACGCCAAAGCAATCCGTCGGACCGTTTCGTTGGAAATGGTTTCAATCAATGTGCCCAATTGGCTCCAAAGCTGTTCGACATCGACGCGGTTTCCGGAATCGAAGTCAACCGGGTCGAGCGTCTTTTCATCGACCAGCGCGATTTGATTAACAATCAACTGCAGGATGCCGTTATGCAATTGCGAGGCACCTTGGACCTGAACATACGATCCCTTGACGAATCGCTCTGCTAGCTTTTCGTCCGCGTTCCATCGCATTGCGGAAATGATTCCCGTGCGATCTTGTAGCTGCATCAGCAGATACAAATTGCCTTGCCGGTTGGCTCTCAATTGCCGGTCCGCGATGCGGAAGGGAGCGTCGACCTGCATTTGCGGTTGGATGTCGCTAACAAAGAGTTTTGGCATGTTGAATAAGCAATCGAGATGGAGCGCGCCGCGTTTGATTTAGACCGGAAATTCATTTAGACGGTTTAAGGATAACGTCCCTTCCCGAGAAGTCTATGCGGCATGGTCAACTGCTCGCGCTGGTGTAACTTCGCAGAGCGCGTTGAAATACCCATCGGCTCAAAAACACCGAGGCGATGGTAGCCGCGAAAGCAAACGCAACCAGTCCCCATTCCCAAGGCTGGCGAGGTGCAAGTGGTTGCGCCAGCAGTCGAGCGGGAACGTTCACCACAACCAAAACAGGGATCACAAAAGTAAACCCATACCACAGCGGGAGCCCCCAGCCCGTTTGATAGATCTCCATCGGATAACGCGAGAAGTTGGTTATATAGAACCAAAAATCATAGAGGCTCTGGTTACGGCCGAGCCAAATGCTGGTCGCTGCCAAGCAAATCATGAGGCTGTAGAGCAGCACCACACCACAGCCGATGAACACGACGTAAAGAATCAAAAGAACCGGTCCCACGGACCAATTCGGATCGGTACGCGAACTCAGTTGCATCATCGCGTAGATCAGGATGATCAGCCCCAGAAAAAAATTGCTCAGCGAGGACCACTCCACTTTGCGAAACGAGATCAAAAACTGCGTATCGATGGGTTTGAGCAATGCAAAGTCGAGACCGCCAGTCCGGATCAATTCGCTGAACTCCTGAGCATTTGGCATCAAAAACGCTTGAACCAGCGAATTGATCAGCCAAGTCGTTGCGAGAAAAACGTAGAATTCGTTCTGTCCCCAACCGGTCGCTACCCCGATCGATTTCACGTGCTTGAAAACGATCAGGTAGAAACCGAGATTCATCAACAGCCACGACACACTTGAAATGCAGTCCAAGACAAAATTGCTGCGAAAGGTCATGTCTCGAATGAGGCTGTTTCTCGCGAAAGTCAGGAAGACGCCAAGGTAGTTCGGCGGTCTCGTGGAAGGCTTCATGGATGGATTCGCGGATAGCTTTATTGATGGCTTCATTGGTGAAAAGTGTATCTCCGGTTGCCCAGACTCGCAAGTTTGCTCTCCATCGCCTAAGATTCACTTTGGTACTGTCCAGGATCGTTTGTTTCGCCTATTTACCCGTGGAAGTGTTGCATGCGCTGTGAAAAATTTTCGGGCGATTTGGTTTCCTCCCCTTGCGATTGCCTTGTCTTGGGAATCGACGAAGCGTGGACGACGTCTGATGATTTTGCGAGAATAGACAAAGCGATGGGCGGTCTTTTGCGTCGGCTGCTCGAGTCAGAGGAGCTGTCCACGAAACCGCTCAAACTGACCCAATTGATAGCCCCTGTGGGCTTGTCGGTGAAACTGCTGGTCGTGGTGGGATTGGGGGCCAAGGATGCGGGTCCAACCAATGTTCATTGGCGAGCGGCCGCGGCCGCATTGAAATCGATTGCGGCCAAGAAAAGGGGCACGGTGCGCATGGTGGGCTTCAGCGGGAGTCCACTTGCATTGCGAAGCGCCGTTGCCGGCGCGATGGTCGGATGCGTGGGACAGGATTTGTTTCGCAAAGAAAAATCGCTTCATGAGCCCGACTGCGTGGAATGGGTGGGAGTCGACGATGCCACCCTTGCCGCAGGAACCATCCTCGGGGGCGCCATCAATTTTTCCCGACGATTGGTCAATTTGCCTCCCAACATCATGTATCCAGAATCGTTGGCGGCGGAAGCCTCGACCATGGCCGCTGCGAACGCCATCGAAATCGAAATTTGGGATCGTGCAAAACTAGAAAAAGAACGTTGTGGGGCACTGCTCGGCGTCGCGCGCGGCTCGGTGCGAGAACCGCGAATGGTCATCATGCGTTATAGCCATGGCCCCAAAGGATCGGCGCCGACAGTCCTGGTCGGCAAGGGTGTGACGTTTGATAGCGGCGGCTACTCGATCAAGCCGACCGATGGGATGCTGACGATGAAGTGCGATATGGCAGGCGCCGCCACCGTGCTTGGAATCATGCAAGCAGTCTCGCAGTTGCAAGTCAAACGCAATATTGTGGCAATCGTCGGCTTGGTCGAAAACTTGATCTCGGGCGA
>JANODW010000671.1:0-5930 GCA_031412875.1 Pirellula sp.
CTGGGTGGTTTGTGGTTGACGAGACTCGCGGCGGGAACCCAGGGATGACGCTACTTTTGCGGAGCAAAAGGCGACTATGTTCGTTCAACCGACGCAAACCCATCGCAATGATGGATATCCCTTTGTTGCCTTTGCACAGTCGCCTTTCGCTCTGCGAAAGTGAGCGTTTGCATAGCAGCCTGTCGCTTCCGATTTCGAATTGAACGCGTTTTGCGGTTTTGCTGGGTGGTTTGTGGTTGACGAGACTCGCGGCGGACACCCAGGGATGACGCTACTTTTGCGGAGCAAAAGGCGACTATGTGCGTTCAACGGACGCAAACCCATCGCAAAGATGGATGGCCGTTTGTTGCCTCTGCTGGCGAACAACTCCAATCCTTCGACGTTATCAACGGGTGTTTGGTCTGTGGCGTCCATTGCGTTTCCTTTACAAAGAAAGTATCCTGATCGGCAAATCTCAGGGATAAGGCGAGCGACATTCTTTAACATACCAGCCGTAGTTTGGGACCATTGTCCCGAGCCAACAAACGGACGGGACAAAGGTCCTATCCTACGGTAGTAATGATCCTGCCGCTCGTACAAACGGTTGTTAGCAAAAAGTACGCCTCTTGAACTCTGTCCTTGAACGTCGCTACGAACAGACCAACGAACAACACACAGCACCCGAGAGCTACTGCGTATGGAAACGGTAACCGGCAACATCTACGACTACCCGAACTACTACGATTTGGTCTTTGCCAGCGACTGGGTTGCAGAGTTCAAGTTTCTTGAAGCTGCATTCAAGAAGCATGTTGACGGAAAGACCAAACGCGTATTGGAACCTGCTTGCGGAACGGGGCGATTGCTGTTTCGAATGGCCAAGAAAGGGTACGCTGCAGCAGGCTTAGATTTGAACGAAAAAGCGATCGCCTATTGCAATGCGAGGCTTAAAAAGCATGCGTTGAAACCGACGGGATGGGTCGCAGACATGTGCGATTTCACCGTGCCAAAGCCCTTTGATGCAGCGTTCAACACGATCAACTCGTTCCGCCATTTGGGTACCGAAAAAGCGGCCGTGGCGCACTTCCAAGCGATGGCCAAAGCGGTGCGTCCCGGTGGTATCTATGCTTTGGGATTCCATTTGACGCCGCTGGAGGGCACCGCTTCGGATACCGAAAGCTGGACCGCCCGTCGCGGCAATTTGCAGATCAATACGCGGATGTGGCCCAGAGACAAAGACACCAAGGCTAGGATCGAACGATTTAATCTGCGCTTCGAAATCTATCGTCCCACCGGATCGATACGCATTGACGATTGTTTAGCTCTGCGCAGTTACACATGGAAGCAATTTGCTTCCATGATCAAAAAAGTCCCTGAGTGGTCGGTCGAAACCGCTTATGATTTTTCTTACGATATCGATGAGCCCATCGAAGTGGACGCAGGCACCGAAGACGTCGTCTACATCTTGAAAAGGCAATGAGAGACTTGGTACCGTGTTTAAATTTGTTGTGTGTTTAGCAGCAACATGAAACAAACCAAATGCCACTCACTTTCGTAGCGGCAGGGCGCGAGCCCTGAGGTGTCGCGGCAGAGAAGGCAGAGATTCTTTGCAGGTCCAGACCGGACGGCTTGCGCCGTTCCGCTTTAAAAGGGAGTGTTAATTGAGCGGTTTAGTGGTCGAGGCTTTTTCAATTTGGGAGAGAGCCCAAGCGGCCGCAAATGCGATCGGGCTTGGGGGCTGCTCGCCATATTGCTCGATCGTGTCGCGGCTTTCGGGATTCGCCATTTCTCCCAACGCGAGGTTGCACGAAAAGCGGACCAGGAAATCCTCTGGGCTGCTGGGCTCGAAGTCGCTCATGCGTTCATAGAGCTTGGCCCGCAAGGCGGGATTGTCCTTGCCCGTATTCAGCTTGCCCAACGACCAAATCGCTGAAGCCCGACTGACGATGCCGAATTGATGGCCTCGTTTGGGTATAAATTTCATTAGCATTTCTGTGGCTGCGGTGTACCGGTTCTTCCCGAACGCTTCGTTGAGATAACTCAATCGAATCTGGTCGGTCGCTGTTTTTTCGGAGAACCTGTAGTCTTTCGATTGCAATTCGGCAACCAGTTTTTCTGCATGCGTCAGCATCCCAGCAAGCGTTTCCGATTCGATACCGAGTTCCATCAGGGCCCAGGCCGCGCGCATGCTGACCTCGGATCGAGGATGGTCGAGCAATTTAACAAACCCTTTACAGTATCGGCGGTCCTGCAATTCCACCGCAATCTCGATCGCTTTTTCCATGCCGGCCCATTCACCTGCTTTCAAGTTCGCGAGCACCAATTCGTCGACTATCGCCCGAGAGCCTTGCGTCCCCATCTCGATCAAGTTTTTTGCGGCCCTGCTGCGAATTTCCGGATGGGGATCATTCAGCAATGTCCCTTGGATTCGGAGCGATGGTTCAGCCTTAGACGCGTGCAGGACATCCAGGGCGAGCGATCGCAGTTCCGCATGCGGCTGGGTCGTCATTTCTTTGGCCAGCTCGAGCGCTATTGGAGGCATCGTTTCTGAAATGGCTCGATAGGCGACCGCCCGGGCGGTAGTGGATCCCTCGGATAGAATTTTCCTCAACTGCGACTGCGCTTTATCGCTGGTATGGCGTTTGAGAAGATGCGCCGCGAGGACGTCCCGTTGTTCCAGGTCGGAACCAACCAGTTGCAATGCCAGATCCTCGAGCCCCGCTTTGACAAGATTCCCGAGCGCCACTGCTGCCAAAAACTTATTGGCAGAGGAAGAATGGCTTGCAAAAATGACCGACTGAAGGGCTGGTCCATCGCTGGCGTTCCCAGCCACCGCGATCCCTTCCAACGCAGTAGCCAACTCGGTTGGCTTGGAGGACGGGTCGGACAATCGTTGGCGCCATGTTTGGATGGCTGTCGGGCTTTTCCATTGGACCAGTTTCCGTTCGACGGTTGCGGCAATTGCACTATCGGACTTGGACAACGACCACAATGTTTCGGCATGCTTGGCCTCACCCAAGCACAAGGCGGCAGAGAACATGGCGCGCTTGACTCGCTGATTCTCCTCGCCCGCTTTGAGTCTTTCCAGCAGCAACTGAATGGCCCGCTCTCGCTGTTTGAAATTTGGATTCGCGTGTTCTAGGCAAAGCTGTTGCGCGGTTTCCAAACGATCTTCGGCGTACGTCGACTTGAGTCGTTCGACTTCGAAGCGGATAGCTCGTGCGCTTCGCTGCGTCGCCCAAATGTCACCCAACGGCGGGTCCACTTCCCAAAGATGTTGGAGGAATTGAGTTTGCTGCTGCCCCCACGCAATCGACTGCATGGCGATGAGAGACAGAAAAAAAAGGACAGTTGCTTTTCGAAGCATCGTACACCTATAGGAAGGATCAAAATCTCATTCAGAGGACGCAGCAAGAATTCCTCTATTTAGGACGTGTCATTCGCCAAATGCGAAGCGTTAGGATAACCAAGCAAACGCTCGATATTCCGAGTCCGACGTACCAGCTATTAGGAGTCAATCGATATTGCTCAAAGCCCGGCGTCTTCATTTCGGCCAACGCGCTGGCCGCTGGATTCAACAACAATGCCCGTTCAACCAATAATGGCCCGAACGGCTTGTCTCTAGCGATCCATATCAGCAAGGTTCCTGCGAAGAGCGTCAGCAGCACTGCATAGCTTGTCGCAGTTGCGATCGCGGTCGTCCGGCAAAAGGCGCTGATACAGGCGCTCATGGTGGTGACCATCAGGATGGCAATGAGCAGCGATATCAAAACATTTCCCACTTGACCGCCCAACGCGGGTTGGATGTACCCCATCACCAGATAGCCAGGTAGCGTTGCGAGCAACATCAGCAACAAAGTCCAGATGGTGCTCATCAATTTTCCAGTCAGCACACGAATCGGAGAGACCGGAGATGCACGCAACAATTCCCAGCCGCCGCTCTCCACCTCCGACGCGATCAAATTAGCGCCTAAGCAAGGCCCCAAGAATAAAAGCAAAGCGACTTGCAGCAAGACCATCGTGGGTGCAATGCGTTCCACTCCCCAACTGACGGTGCCCGTCGCTGCAACCACCGTGAGGAGCAATGAACAAATGCCGCTGACCGCCACCAACCGGATGAGCCAATGCAAGCGTCCAAATTTGCGTGTCCGAAACTCTTTGACCATCACCGGGTTCAGCCACCACGGAATATTTCCTTTGGTTCGATTTGGATCGACCAAGTAGGACATGCGCCGAAGCAAGCTCGAGGATGAATCCGTCTTGGAACGACCGATGACTTTTCCGGTCGGCCTCGCCCGTTCCAATAGCTTTGGATCCAGCTTTCGCAAAGTGATGAATGCCAAGACGACGGTGATGGCCACGCTTGCAATCAGAAAATCAGTCCAGGTAGCGGTGATTCCAATTTCTCCCGCTTGGGCTTGCGAACCGGTAATGTCTTGGAGCGCCGAGATGGGCGAAATGGCGGTAATCCAATGCGAGACGAGCGATTGGATGCCCGACAGCTTGCCAACAAAAATCGTTGGGCCAATAGAGAACACAGCCAACGCTAAAACGGCGGCATAGGTCCACCTCAAACTGGCATCGGTGGAATTGACGATCACGCTTACCCAAAGCCCGACAGCCGTGTATTGAATCGCCATGCCAAAGAGCACCAGCAGCAACGGCCCCACGTGGTCGACGAGGGAAATCCCACCCATGGCATAACATGCAGCCAAAGCCGGTAGACAAACAGAAAAGATGACTGCGGCCAAGAGCACGTTGCCAGAGAACTTACCCAGGTAAATTTGGAAGGGAGTTGTCGGTGAGTTGAGCAAGAGCGCCAACGTTCCTTTACGCCGTTCGCTTACCAAGGCAACGGCTGGGAAGGCCGGAATCAACATCATGACAGCCACAGCCAAAGCGAATGCGACCGGACGAAAAACCTGGATCGAACCTTGACTTGCGAGGTCGATCGAAGCGTCCGTCGGCCAACGCAATAAAACCAAGAGCGTCGACAGGACAGCAACCGCTAAAATCGCCAAAGTGGTCTTTGGACTACGCAGACGGGAGAAAAGCTCACGTCGCAGGATCGGGTTTTCTAAGAGCAAAATGGACTTCACGGAATTGCCAAACTGCCAGAGGACTAAAGGGAGGTTTAGGGAAATAGGAAAATTTACGTTGCGGAAACGGCGATCGCGCTTGGGCTGTCTGACGCCATTGCTTGCGGCGCACCGCCGCCGGAAATCGACAGGAATGCATCCTCGAGATCGCTGGTCACTTCGCGGTATTGCGAAACAAGGATCCCGTCGGATATCAATCCGCTCAGCACTTGGGCAAGCTCGGCTTCGGAACGGACGGTTGGGAATCTCAGCACGCGTTCCATGCGGCTGACTGTAATCGGCTCGGTGCTATGCAAACGCTTTCGTAGAAATGCCTCGGCTTGGTCCAACTGATCGGGGTTTGCGAGTTGAACTTCGTAACTTCGCATGGGGCAGAGGTTGCGCATCACTTCGTCCAATGGACCAAAGGCCCTCATTTTGCCACCGCTCACGATGGCGACCGTATCGCAGATGCGGGCCAATTCCGGCAGAATATGGCTCGTCACGATGAGCGTCTTTCCTTCGCCGGATAAACGCAGCAGCAGTTGACGCATGTCAATCCGCGCCTTGGGATCCAAACCGTTGGCCGGTTCGTCCAAGATCAGGACTTCGGGATCGTGAAGCATCGTGCGAGCTATGCCGACTCGTTGTTGCATTCCATGGCTCAAGGATTCCACGAATTTGTCTTGCATGTAAGCGGTTTCGGTCAGCTCCATCACTTCGCCAATCCGTTTGCGGCGATCCCGTCGGTTCATCCCAAAAATTGCGCCAAAGAAGTCGAGGTATTCATGGACGCGCATATTGTCATACGAACCGAACTTGTCCGGCATATACCCGACCAGCCTTTTGATGCGTGACGCATTTTCGCCGCAATCG
>JANODW010000672.1:0-2927 GCA_031412875.1 Pirellula sp.
GCAAATCCTTTCAGTAGCGCGAACAGCTAGCTGAAAGCTACCAGCCGTAGTTTGGGACCATTGTCCCGAACTAACAAAATCATTGTCCTGGACTTACAAGATCATTGTCCTGGACTAACAGACGGACGGGACGATGGTCCCATCCTACGGTAGCATTGATCCTGTCGTTCGCCTTGTCTCTATTCCCGCCATGGCCCGTTTCTCCTGTTCCCAAGCTCCCGCTTGGGAACGACCAGCAATAGGCTTTCTTGCAAATCAAGGCCCGATCGGGTGGACGCTTTTTGGTAAATCGATTGCGTCTCCCATGGCGAACGCATCTTTCTCCAGTTCGGCCAGCAAATCGTCGTCCAACGCATGCTCAGTGTAATCCGCTCCACGGTCCACCGCGTCAGGGGACAAATCTGCCCACCTTGCAAAGTACAGTTCGAGCAAACGGTGACGGCGCACGGCGCGAAACGATTGTTGGATGCCGCTGGCGGTCAGCGTTGCGGCACCCTCGCTGTTGATCGTTGCCCAGCCCTGCTGAATGATTCTTTTGACAGCTCGTCGCAGCCTCCACGCGGGCCAACGCCGCATCCTTACTAAATCCGAAAGCAACACGGGCTCGGAACGGATTTGGGCAAGTGCCTGGGGCGCTTTGCCTCGCGCCTCGAGCAATTCGAAAATGGATCGCAGTACGTGCTCTTGATCTGTCTTGGTTCGTTGCCTGCCGAGACTCCAAGCGCGCCAGAGCAGACCATGCTCCGCTCCCAACAACATACTCACCGCAAAGAAGCCGCTGGCTGCCAAAACAATGGCCGCACCTGAGGGGACGCGATCTATCAACAAACTGCTCAACGCTCCCACGACTCCCGCCCCGGCTCCAATCGCCCCGCTCAACAAAACAGTCACGGGCAGTGAATGGGTCCAAAAACGTGCCGCTGCAGGTGGGATCACTAACAATGCAATGACCAAAATGACCCCCACCACGTTCGCACCGACAATGACAACTACCAGCACACACCCCAACAGAAATAGATCCATCATCAGCACCGGCCAGCCCTGCGCCGCTGCCAAAGTCGAATCGAAACACAGCAGTTTCAGTTCCTTGCGAAACAAAACCAACACGCTAAAAACGACCGACGAAGCAACCACGATCGTGACCATATCGCTCGCCACGATCGATGCCGTTTTGCCTAGAATAAAGTTTTCCAAACCGGCCGCGTTGCCTTGCTCAAATTGTTGCACAATGCTGAACAACGCCATCCCAATACCGAAGAATACGCTCAGTACAATGCCGAGCGCAGCGTCCTCTTTAAGATTCGTCCAAGTGCGAAGCGCGATGACAGACAAGGACCCCGCGGTCCCCGACAAAGCGGCACCCACCAACAACCAAAGCAGATTTTTGCCATCGCCACCCAACGCAACATGCGTCAAGAACGAAATCGCTAAGCCCGGCAAGGCCGCATGGCAAATCGCATCCCCTATCAACGATCGCTTGCGGAGAATCAAATAGACTCCCACCATGCCGGAAATGACACCCAGCAATCCAGCGCAGAGTGTAACGATTCGTGTGTTGTAATCGAACATCGCTTGACGCCAGAAAGAGCTACAAAATCCTTACCAAGCCCCCTATTGTACCCTAAAAGTGCCAGCCGCTCATCCCAACCCAAACCTCTAACAACGAAACCTTCCGATGGATCGCGATAAACTTCAAGACATCGCTGTCGAACTCAAAATTGGTGCGTATTCGAGACATGTGTTTTTGTGTATCGGCAACGCGTGCTGTTCCAACGAACAAGGAGCGGTTGCATGGAAAGCGCTCAAGGACCAACTCAAACAACGCAACTTATCCTTGTCCACCGGTCCCAACGCGTGTTATCGCACCAAGGTCGAATGCCTGCGGATATGTCAAGATGGTCCGATCATGGTCGTCTATCCAGAAGGGAATTGGTACGCTGGAATGACGGCCGATAGAATTCCTGAGTTCGTCGAACGCCAGTTGATTCGAGGCGAACCCATCGACGATTGGATCTTCGCGAGAAACCCCATAGGCCCTGCCAGCCCTTGATCGATCCGCTACCGGATCAATCGCAGGTGCATGTGTCCAATTTGGCTTTCCAATATTGGCGGCTGCGTTCTATCCAAGCTTGATAAAGCTCAGTGACTCCTGCCTGCCGGATATTGTCCACAGCGGCTTGATGCCACTTTTCCAGGAACGCAACCGCTTTGCGTGAAACGCGAGGCTGACCGTTCAATACAAAATAATACGGAGCCGTCGTGGCGTACCGATACCCCTTGGAGTGTTCCGTCACAACGCGAATGACCAGCCAGCCCGATCGATCGATCTCGATAGGAGGGAATTCTCCACGCTTGTTATGCTCCTCGAGTTTCGCGCTATAAAGTGTTTCCCCATTGAAAACCACATCCAAATAGTCCACCGGATCGCGAACCGCCAGCGATATCCCGATGTCGATAGGGATGCTCTTGGATCCATCGTTGGTGAAGATGCTGCCAGGTGGCAAGCCGTTGACGGTCGCCCGGAGCAATGGCCCATTGGTCACAAACGTTTTGCCTTGAACGATCGCTTGCCACCAACGGACTGGGTCAGGTGCCGTTTCGGAATAAACGTAAACGCGGTTGTATCCTAGATGCGTTTCCTGAACGTCCGCAGAGGCCTGGAATCCACTGCCGGCGGTTGGAGCGATCCGAAAGCCCGCATCGAGGATCTGCCAATAGATCGCTTCGCTCAGTTTGCCCACCGCCCCCGCATCTTGAAAGCGAATCCTTTCGTCCGCTTCGATCGGCGCAAAGACTTCGCTCCTTTTTTTCTCCTTGGCTAAACCGTTTTCAACATAGCCGATGGCTCCCTTGCCGACTGCTGCTTGGATGGGCTCTTTGGAAAACAATAGCCGATCATCGCCGAGGGGACGATTGTGGGACGACAG
>JANODW010000673.1:0-2687 GCA_031412875.1 Pirellula sp.
TTAGCAAGCTGCTCGTCTAAAAATGGGTCTTTACCAAGGACGTCGCGTATTGGGTAAATTGCTCCCATGCTTGAATGGAATGGATCGCTCAAGTCTAATACGAATCCCTCGGACGCCCGCGTCTCTCAAAATCATTCCCAATCGAATTGCGTACTATGAAACCTCTTGCTCTGTTGCTTTCAATCGCCTCGATGCTGGCGATTGCAATACTCTCGGTGGGTTTGGCGAGCACCTATGCTAGCCCAAGCAGCTTCCAGACAAACTCGGTTTCCGGCAATCCATCCGCCACAACCACGGCTTTCGCCGACTCCGGTATAGGAGCTGCCGGCACCGTGGCTGCAACAACCAACCCGGTTGCAGTCGCCCATCCTGTTTCGTCCCGCAGTTTGGTGCTTGTCGGAAGCTTAACGGTTTTTGTCCTGTCGATCTTTATCGGATTCGAAATCATTGCAAAAGTCCCGCCCACCCTCCATACCCCGCTCATGAGCGGTTCCAACGCCATCAGCGGCATCACGGTCATCGGTGCCATCATCGCCAGCGGGTATCGCGAAACAGGCATCGGAACATTGGTCGGCTTGGTTGCAGTGGTGTTGGCGATGATCAACGTGGTCGGCGGATTCGTCGTAACGCATCGTATGCTGTTGATGTTCAAGAAACGATAAGCAGTTCGTTGTCCCCTCTTCACGCACTTCCCTTGTTTGCGAGTTCTTGATGAATGCGATCATACCACTAGTCTATTTGCTCTCTGCTGTGCTGTTCATAGTGGGAATCAAATTGATGTCCACTCCGAGGACAGCGGTGCGAGGGAATTTGGTCGGAGCAACCGGGATGCTGCTCGCTATTGCCGTCACGTTGATCGATCCAGGCGTATCGGGCTATCTATTCATCGCAGTCGGCCTCATCGCGGGTTCGATTATTGGAACCCTGATGGCGCAGAAAGTGAAGATGACTGCCATGCCCCAAATGGTCGGCTTGCTCAATGGACTAGGGGGTGGCGGATCGGTCTTGGTCGCTTTCTCGGATCTCTTGCACCATACCAATCAGCCCATCGACACGCTTATCGCAGTCGGAGTTTCCGGACTCATAGGTGCGATCACGTTCTGGGGAAGCCTGGTCGCTTACGCCAAACTGGAGGAACTGCCTCAATTCAAAAAACCGTATTCGCTTCCCAATCAACAATGGATCAATCTGGCGCTCGTCGCCATGGACGTCTTGTTGATCGGTGTGCTGGCAGTTTCGCAAAGCATGGTCGCGCAAATCACCTGCTACATTGCGATCGCGGTCGTCTCGTCCATACTGGGCATATTTTTGGTAAGCCCCATCGGAGGCGCGGACATGCCGGTCGTGATTTCGTTGATGAACTCGTATTCGGGAATCGCCGGCGCCGCCACTGGCTTTGTGCTCGACAACAATGCACTCATCATTTCCGGTTCGTTGGTCGGTGCATCGGGCATTATTTTGACGCAGATCATGTGCAAAGCGATGAACCGGTCGCTAAGCAACGTGCTTTTCGGCGTTATGGCAGGGGCGGGATCGAGCACCAATGTCGATGAAGTTTACGCGAATGTCCGAAGCACTTCGCCGGACGACATCGCCATGATCTTGGATGGCGCTCAACGTGTCGTCATTATCCCCGGATATGGGATGGCGGTAGCTCAGGCCCAACATGCGGTTAAAGAACTAAGCAAAGTCCTCGAGGCCCGCGGCGCTTCGGTCGAGTACGCGATCCATCCCGTCGCAGGCCGCATGCCGGGACACATGAACGTTTTGCTTGCAGAAGCAGACGTTTCCTACGACAAACTCAAAGAGATGGACCAAATCAATCCGACTCTGGACAGCGTGGACGTAGCGATCGTTATCGGCGCAAACGATGTCGTCAATCCCTCCGCTCGGATGGACCCTAAAAGCCCCATCGCCGGTATGCCTATCATCGATGTCGATAAATGCAGAACCGTAATCGTCATCAAACGCAGCCTGAGCCCAGGCTTCGCCGGAATTCCCAACCCTCTTTTTGCAATGCCAAACACTCTGATGTACTATGCAGATGGTCAGCAAGCCGTATTGGACATTGTCAAAGCGATCAAGGATCTATAGCTCGCACCGGTCGGATGCGTTTTCGGATCCTTCACCTCATACGAACTTCTAATCTGTGCCAACGACACTTCCACTTGATGAACTACCCTGCGCTGATGTTCTCAGCCAGATGTGGCAACGCTATGCCTTTGCTAACGATGCCGGCCCGTACCTGCTGATCCCACAAGCGGTCATGCAGCCGAGAACCGAATCGGAAATCCAATCGATTTTCAAAGCCTCGCGCGAGAGAAAAATCCCCCTCTCATTTCGCGCCGGAGGGACGAGCCTTTCCGGCCAATCCGTGACCGATGGCTGGTTGATAGATATCGCTCGCCATTGGCGTAAAATCGAGCCTCTCGATCGCGGCGATCGCGTGCGAGTTCAAGGCGGTGCGATCGGCGGGATTGTCAACGCGACACTCCGTCCTCTCGGCCGCAAAATCGGTCCCGACCCCTCCTCGATCAATTCCGCCATGATGGGAGGAATCCTATCGAACAACTCCAGCGGAATGTGCTGCGGCGTCGCGAACAACGCTTACCATACCCTGGACACCATTCGATTTGTGCTGCCCGATGGATCGGTCTGGGATACATCGCTGCACAACGAGGCGTCGC